>NZ_JADPEX010000025.1:0-75255 GCF_015668065.1 Ruminococcus sp. 1001713B170207_170306_F1
AGCATTTGGGCAATGTGTATTACTCCAGCGAGCCATTTCAGGCGCGTTCTTAGCGTAAGCGAAATCCAGCGCTTACGTAGACTTATGCGTGAGGGCTCTCCCGAACGCATTAGTCGCAGTTAGCGCTTAGTTTGCTGGAGCGTTGCGCCGGCGAGTGAGTAATACACATTGTCCAAATGCGTCCCTCCTGAAGAACTTTTTAACCATAAAAAAGCCCCTTAGGAATTTTTATTGACTTCCTAAAGAGCTTTCAATATACAATCTTATTAACCTGCCAGGTGAAGGATTCCAATGAGGAATACCCAGCCAAGTCCATAATATGTCACAACAGCAACAAGGTCGTTGACGGTGGTGATCAATGGGCCAGAGGCTACGGCGGGGTCTACACCTGCTTTTTTGAAAAACAGTGGGATACAGGTACCTACGGCACTGGAGATCAGCATTGCAAGGAGCAGGGCGACTCCGATGCAGCCGGATACGGCGTATGCAAATACCAAAGTCTTTCCTTTAAATAAGTAAATGTAAAGTCCAATGAGTACAAAGGACAATATACCAAGCAACGCACCATTGCAAAGACCAATCCGCATTTCTTTAAATACAAGTTCCAGCTTCTGCTTGCCGGTGAGGGACTCATCCATCAGGACACGGATGGTTACAGCCAGGGACTGCGTACCGACGTTTCCGGCCATATCCAATATAAGGGACTGGAAGGCCATGATGATGGGAAGCTGGGTAACTACGTTCTCAAAGACACCAACTACAGAGGATACAACCATTCCAAGACCAAGAAGAACGATCAGCCATGGCATACGTTTCTTCATACTCTCTTTCAGCGGTTCCTTCAGATCTTCCTCTGCGGTAAGACCTGCCAGCATGGCGTAATCCTCTCCCATTTCATCATCAACCAGGTCGATGATATTGGAAGATGTGATAACACCTAAAAGGCGGTTGTCATTATCCAGCACGGGGATGGAATCCTCGGAATACGCTTTCAGTTCTTCGATACAGTCGTCAATATCCTCTTCGGCATATACATATGGGTAAGAGGTTGCCACCAGATCTTCCAGGGATTTATCCTGTCTTGCAATGATCAGGTCTTTCAGATCAATGGCTCCGTAAAATTTCTGTGACTCGGTTACCACAAAGATTGTGGAAATATTATCGTTCTTAGCAGCCTGTTCTACAAGGCTGTTCATAGCCTGCTTCACAGTCAGGTTCTCACGAATGATAATGCAATTGGTCGTCATGCGGCTGCCGATTTCATCCTCATCAAAGGAAGCAATCATCTCAATATCGTGGCGGACATCATCGTCCATTAATTCGAACAGCAATTTCTTTTTGGCTTTATCAATCTTATGAAGAACCTCTACAAGGGCATCGGTCTCCATACGTGAAAGAATGGCTGCACCTTTTTTCACATCCATCTCTTTCACATATTCTGCTGCATTATCTGAGTCCGTATACTCAAAAACATCGGACAGCATATCCAGTTCCAGAATACGGTACAGTTTGCAGCGTTCCTGAACAGTCAGCCTCGGCATTGCATCTGCAATGTCATTGGCATGAAAATCTCCCAGCTTATCGCTCATAGCTGCCGGAGAGGTATTACTTCTTACTACAGCCAGAATATCCTGGGTGTAGTCCTGCACTCTTTTCTCCATCCTACTTTCTCCAATCTGACAATAAGACAGTTCACCATTTCCAGGTGTTTATCTTATGTATTTTTGACAGACTTATACAAAGTCCATTTTTACGGACAGTAAAATCCGTATTTAAACAGAATATAAGCGTATAGCTTTTCTGTTCTTTGAGCGTGTTTGAAAAAGGTTTTCTGCAAGATGTACGTCACAATTTGTGGGAGATTTTACCAGAATGAGGGCACCATAGTGGGCTACGGCAACCGAATTCGGGTAAAATATACTGCAAAATGGAGCGCAGATTGCGGAAATGCTTTTTCAAACAGGTTCTAGGGAATATTGGATTCTTCTGAAGAACTCATAGGATAGAAAAAAGAAATGAAACAGTGTTCTTAAGCGCAATGCGCCTTTTACATGAAAAGAAGAACAGAATGTGTGCGATGCTCATCTGTCATTTCGTTTTTCCATCCTATGCAACTACTTCGCCCATGAGAATCGCAACTATCCATTCTGTTCACCTGCCTTTGTTCTTAGATTTTGTGGGAATATATTTTATTCCCACAGGTCATTCTAACTGCTTTTATACAAAAAATCAATTCCTATTTTGCTATTTACCTGATTTTTCACCTGATTTTTTCAAGTTTCTTTCCATTTCTTTACATAGCTGTCATTTTTCTGTGGGCAAATAGAAAAAGAGAGACGGCAAAAGCCGTCTCAAAAGAATCAACACGATATCAATTACAGCAACTGGCGCAATGGTCTTATTATAATTCTTAATACTCCATAGAACAGCTTTTTCTGCCAGTTCAGCACTTTCGTTTCGTACTGTGCTCCTTCGGTCTCCTGTCCGTTTGACAGAACTTCTTTACTTTTTTCTATGTAAGTACCTTCCGTGGACTGAATCTGCTGATTCAGTTCTTTGCTGTCGATAACAAGCATTAATTCCGTATCCAGATAAGTACTTCTCATGTCCAGGTTATAGGATCCGACGACAGAAAGTCGGTCATCAAGCAGAACAGCTTTTGTGTGAACTGGAACCTCGTTCATCAGCTCATATACATCGGCACCGGTATTCAGAATTTTCTTTTTCTGATTCAGGTAGTCGGTGCAGCCCCAGGGGTTGGAGCCTTTTTCTACTGCGTTAAGAATGATCTTTAACTGGGCATGGGACGCGATCTCATTTAAAGTGTCGTACATGTATCCGTTGCAGATCACATATGGGGTCTGGATCGTTACATTTTCTGCGTTCTGCGCCAGATAGCGGATTGTCTGAAGTACCAGGGGCGTTTTGGGACCTGCATGGGTTCCGTTGTTGACAAGCGTAATTTTATTCGCCGGAATGGTATCCTCCTGCCAGGAGCTGTAATCTTCAATATCGGCGTATTTTTCTTTCAGGGAAGCGTAACGCATTTCTAAAGACTGGTACTGTTTTTCGTACTTTGAAAGCTTTTCCTGTGTCTCGTCTGCAATTTCATTTTCAACATTCGGTATTCCATTCACAATATTTGAGTTTTTTAAATTGCTTTCTGCACCCTCACTGTCATCCGATGCTTCTTCTGACACAGAAATATCTGAACTATTCTTTTTTCTTCCACCCTTTATTTGCACGCAGTCCTCATTCCATATCTGCCGGAAATACGTTTCCAGTTCCTGCAGAGATTCTCCCTCGCCCTTTGTGATATCCCACACCAGAATATCCCTGTCCACATTGATATCCGTGGTATAATCTCCAAGGAAAATATCATTGCTGTTGCGTCCACCCAGTAGATACATTTCGTCATCCACGATCACATATTTATCGTGCATACGGTAATTCAGCTTAAATAAGCCTGCTGGAGTCACCGGATTGTAAACACCAACAACTACATTCTCCCTCGCTGCCAACGCCTGAAAGTCTTTACTTCCATTCAAGAAAAGCTGCTGGTAAATACCATCGATCAACAGTTTGATTTCCACACCTCTTTTGGCAGCTTGATCCAATGCTGCAAGAAGATCTGTTCCGCTTTCATCTGCCCGCAGATCAAAGGTTGCCAATACAATACTCTTCTTCGCCGCTCCAATCATCCGCAGACGCCACAAAAGTGCCTCTTCATTATCATCAATACAGCGGATCCGTTCGCCCCCTGACGTATCGGAAGTAAATTCTGTCTGTTTCAGCGTTTCCGCAAATTTTTCATCTGGCTTCCTGCAATACAGCGGTGCAAAAACATTTACCAGTACTACAATAAGTAAAAACCATAAAAATATATTCCGTATTCGTTTTAGATTTTTCTTTATCGTTATACACCCTTTCTAAAATCAACATTCCCACAAATATTTCTTCAAATCTACACAACCATTTTCTTTCAGAGTAACTCCTTCCTCTTTCAGCAGCCACTCCTGCTCTGTCCACCCCGGTGCCAGCCTCCCCATATGGTTCACCACCCGATGGCAGGGAAACTTCCCATAGTTCTCTGCATGTGACAACACTCCCGCCACCAATCTGGAATTCTTCTCCCGCCCGATCAGCTTCGCGATCTGTCCATAGGTTGCCACTCTCCCCGCCGGAATTTCCTCCACCACGGAAAGAATCTCATAGGCAAGATCATCGTTTAATTTGGAGATATTTTCTTTGCGCTTGTTTGTTTTCAGTAAATCTGAAAAGGGATCGTCAATCATAACTTTTGTCACCTACTTTTATTCATTTCTATTTTGCCATGTAGTATTTCGTTTGGTGGCCCCCTTTTTTTGCTCCAGCACTATGCTGATGAGCTTTGACAATAGAAGCGTCAATTGACAGTTCTGTTAATTCGGCTTCTAAGCTCAAAACACGAAAAATATTATCAAGGGTGCCGTCTTCAATCCATTTACGGAAATGGGAATAAACAGTTTGCCAGGAACCATAACGTTCTGGAAGGTCTCGCCATGGAGCTCCGCTACGAGCAATCCAAACAATTCCTTTCAGAATTGTCCGGCTGCACTTTTGGGGGCGTCCCTGTTTTCCGGAATTTTCAGGCGGCAGTAATGGAGCTATACGGTTCCTTTCTTCATCGGTTAATTCGTATCGTCTCAACATAATTAACACCCCTTTTTCTTTATTCTAACATGAAAATGGGTATTAGAATATATGTTTTGTGCAACTTTTATTTTTCAAACAGGCTCTAGCGTAGGCGTAATCGACAGGGAAAATTATGTTGTACCCATTTGGACAATTTGAATATAAGACTCCCTCGTAAATCAAAATGCCATCACACCGACTACTCCAAGTGTGATGGCATATGCCTTCTTTCTGTATTTTCCTACTTGATTTACGGATGGGTAATTGAATGTTCCCGCCGGGGTATCACAGATACTGGCTAAACTCTATCTTTTCCTTATTCGGTCCCTTAATTGTGAAAAATCCGACTCCGTTTTCCCAGAATGGTAAAAAATGGATCGTATCCCTGGTGGTATTTAAACCAGCATGGTTGATCAGTTCATATACTTTTTCGATGTCTTTTACATCAATTGCAACGTGATCTATAGCGCCTGATTCCATTTTAGCAGCTTTATTCCCATATGTCTCAATTACCAGATTATTCAGCTTGAGGAATGCAACTTTCTCATTTGCTTCCTCGTTGACAGTTTGCAAAGCGACCTCGAATCCAAGCCTTCTATAAAATTCAACGGTTGTTTCTATATCATTTGTAGGAATTCCCACATGCTGAATTCCATTTAACTGCTTCCTTAACATTATTTCTCCTCCTTTTTTTCTCATATAACAGCCCGGCTTCAGCCAGTTTTTCTAAAATCCGCCTCTTTTCCTCTTCCGTCTCAACTGGAATCTGCAATTCTCCATATGCAAAATCCGGCAGGCTTAAGACTCCAAGCATGGATTTCGCGTCCACAATATAGCGTCTATAACAAAGATCCACATCGCAGGAAATTGATTCTGCAATAATGACCAATTTACTTGCATTCTGCATAGTTCCCAATGTTACTTTTATTTTCATCGCTTTCACGCTCCTACGCAAACAGACTAATCACAATAGCACAGACCAGACCTGTAATTCCAATAATGGTTTCCATCATGGTCCAGGATTTCAAAGTCGTTTTCTCATCAATCTCAAGAAGGGAACTGACCAGCCAAAAGCCTGAATCATTTACATGACTGAAAGCAGTTGCTCCTCCGTTGATGGCACAGACCATGGCAGCCAGATAAAGTGGTGACAGTCCTGCTACTCCAGGCATAGCGGCCATGATTCCAGCTGCCATTGTCATGGCTACCACAGCAGCTCCAACGGACGAGCGGATCAGTGCTGCAATGAGAAAAGCAATCAATACTAACGGAAGTCCGCTTTTTTCAAGGGCTGGTCCAATAATATTTCCCATTCCGCAGTCCTGAAGCACCCAGCGGACAATTCCGCCGCCAGTAATTACCAGTAGGATTTGTCCTGTAGGGCGCAGGGAACGATCCAGAATTTTCTTTAACTGCTCTCCATCATATCCCTGTTTTTTTCCAAGGAAGTACATGGCACACAACACAGCAATGATCAGCGCTACAAATGGAGTTCCCAGAAATTCCAGCACTGGTCTCGCCGGAGCAATACCAGGAATATAAGTTGAAAGTGTGTTACACAAAATTAGTACCAATGGTACAAGGATAATACATAACACTGTAGAAAACTTCGGAAGATTTCCTTCTTCGGCTTCCCGAACTTCCTGAATATTTGAAGGAAGTCCTGCATCAATTTTACTTCCGATAAATTTTGACCATAAAATACCGGCAAAAATCAGTGACAAAATTCCAACAGGCACACCTACTGCTATCATAATGCCAAGATCCACGTTCAGCATATTTGCCACCAGGACAGAGCCTGCTGATGGCGGAATAAATGCAAAGCCTGTGGCAAGTCCAGCCAGAAGAGGGATCACATAATATAAAGTAGATTTCTTTGTCTTTTTTGCAAGTCCGAATGCCAGTGGAATGAGAATCACCACGCCAGCCTCAAAGAATACGGTTGTACCAACTACCAGCCCTGTGATTCCCAATGCAATTCCAGATTTTTTCTCACCGAATTTATTGATCAAAGTCTGGGCAACACATTGTGCACCTCCTGATACTTCCAGGATTCCTCCAAACAAAGAGCCAAGTCCAATTAGCAGGACAATTCCCTGCAAGGTATCACCCGCACCTTTTTCCACTGTACTTACCAGGGTTGGAACCGGCATTCCGGCTCCAAGCCCAATAACCAATGCTGAAATCAGCAGTGATAAAATCGGATGAATCTTAAATTTAATGATAAGAAGCAGAAGCAATATAATTCCTGTCCCTGCCGCGATCAGCAGTCTGGCTGACTCTGCCACAAATACCGGTTCTGTCATTTTGTATTTCCTCCCCAAATTTCTCATTCAATAGTCTACAATTAAACAGATAACAACACCCGCATTTTTGCTATCCTATATTCGGGACTTATCAGCATAGTGCATCCCAGATAAATTTATTACGCTGTAACATATTTATGAATTGTAGCTCTCACAGCTCCCGGCCCTGCGATCATTTCCCTGAACATGTTCTCAATCTTCTCTCCCACACCAGCTTTGTAAAGATCTGTGAAAAACAGGCGCTCGTTAGAAAGGATCGGTTTCAGCTGATTCTTAAAAGTCTCAGGCTTTCCAATAACAATATCCTTTAACTGTTCCTGAAGTTCCTCATTCATCGGATCTGGTGCCAGTTCATATTTATTCCCTGCGTCATCCACTGCCAGCATATATCTTAACCAGCCAGCGATTCCAAGAGGAATTGCTGTGAGCTTAGATGCATTCCCGAATCTCTTCACATATGCCTTTACAGTCTCTCCAAAACGGATTCCAACCATCTGGGATACATCCACAGCAAGACGAAGGTTGGTATCGCCAAGGTATTCATTTGGGAAACGATCGTTAAAAAGCTCATCCACAAATGCCTGTGGGGAAAGGATTCCAGGATCAGCAACTACCGGAAGACCCTCACCATAGGCTACCATACGTGCCATTTTCATCATGTCTTCATTTGTATTCAGCATATGGGCAAAAAGGTCATATCCAAGAACCACGCCAAGAGGACCAGTTGCAGAATGAACCGGATTCAGACATACCGTTACTTTCATTCTCTCAGAAAGATTTACTGTATTTCTGTCTGCCATGTATACGCCGAAACCTTTTTCCAGAGCAGGACGTCCATTGGGGAAGCTGTCCTCGATTACAAGATACTGTGGTTTCTCAGCATTTACAAATGGTGCAATATATGTTTTCTTGCTTGTGATAACAGGCTGCATGCTTTCTACGCCAAGCTTCTCAAGGTCAGCTGCAATCTGCTCACTGGGACGAGGTGTGATCTTATCGATCATGGTCCATGGGAAAGCAACCACTTTCTCATCACTTACATAGCTTATAAATCCATCATCTACAAATCCGGCTTTCTTCCATTCTTCTGTCATGGTCAGCACAGACTCACGAAGCTTTGCACCATTCTGGGAGCAATTGTCCATGGATACAAGGGCAATCGGATATTTGCCTGCTTTATATCTCTCGTAAAGCATTGCCACTAGAACTGCCATAGCACCTGTAGCTTTGTCCGGACCATTCTGGATATCAGCCTGTACAAATGGGAACCAGGTTCCGTCAGCTTTATGTAATGCATATCCTTTTTCCGTGATGGTAAAGGATGCCATCTGAAGGGATTTGCTGGTGAAAATTTCTTTCAGACGGTTCCACTGTTCCAAGTCTGAAGACTGAGCCTTTACAGCTTCTGCCAGAGCGCCCAGAACCTTATATTCACGGGTTCCGTCTCCATGAAGGATTACGTTTAATCCAAGATTATCATATGGCTCATAAATCTTATCCACTACATCATAGTCAAAGGTCTCCACACAGGTA
The DNA here is from genome assembly GCF_015668065.1 of Ruminococcus sp. 1001713B170207_170306_F1. NCBI lineage: Bacteria > Bacillati > Bacillota > Clostridia > Eubacteriales > Oscillospiraceae > Ruminococcus > Ruminococcus sp. 1001713B170207_170306_F1. The sequence goes on from NZ_JADPEX010000025.1 coordinate 8,514, forward strand.
ATTCCTCTGTCCAGAATTCTCTCTTCCAGAAGTCCGTCTGCAATACCACCGATAAATATACGGAAAATATTGCCGATTCCAAAATGTACCCATACCGGAGCTTTTTTCGCTTTGGCAGATATTTTCTCCACATCATAACCTGGAAGCTGGATTCCTGCATTTTCCCATGCTTCATGCTCTTTGATTCCGTTTAATGTTAATTTCATGTTCTGTTCCTCCCTAATTTTCTTATTGTACAGATCTGATTCTCAATCCCAATCTGTTTTGTTGTTCTTTATGTTTCTTTTTGTTTTAACTTATGTGTATGTCTTAATTGTAAGTCGAGTATATATCTTTTCTTTTCAAAAATCCATTGACAGAAATTCTAATTTTTGTTTCTAATTTTTGTATGGTTTTACCAGTAATTTTCTGCTTATTGCTTTTTTAACTGTTCTATACTAAAATGCAAGTAAGACTTAACATTATCTAATAAAGTAAAGATTACATGATTACTGTTCACTTCATAGTCTGCAATACAAGCTTTGTTACCAATGGACAGTAACATTACCTATTTGAATATTTATTAGCAGTCACTAACCTTATGTTGTACTAAAGACATAACCAGGAGACCATCATGAGTGAAAAAGGATTAACCACCATTGCTTTAAAGAAAATAAACCGTTCCAAAATTTACCAATACATTTACCGGAGCAAACTGACCTCAAAGCTACAGATCGTTCAAGATCTGCAGATGGGTCTGTCTACTGTCAGCCAGAATTTAAATCTTCTGGAAAATGAAGGGCTGATTGAGAAAAATGGTTACTTTGATTCCACCGGAGGACGAAAGGCCAATGCCATTCAGACTGTTTCGGATTTCAGAATTTCCATTGGTGTTGGAATATTAAAAAATATGTTTCATATCACCGCCATTGATCTGTACGGAAACACGGTCTATACGGATACAATTCCGCTTACCTACTCAAACACAGCTGCGTATTACCAGCAGATCACTGACAAAGTCAAGGACTTTATTGACAAAAACCAGTATCCGGAGAATAAAATTCTGGGGGTTTCCATCGCTACCCAGGGAATTACTTCCCCGGATAATACCACTGTTATCTACGGAAACATTATGAACAACACCGGTATGCGTCTAAAGGATTTTTCCAGGCATCTGCCTTATCCCTGCCATCTGGAACATGACTCCAAATCAGCTGCTTTTCTGGAATTGTGGAATCATCCGGAGCTTGACAGCGCTGTTGTCCTTTTATTGAATCGAAATCTTGGCGGTGCCATTATCACCAATCACCAGATTCACCAGGGATGTTCTATGCACAGCGGAACAATCGAGCATATATGCGTCAACCCTGACGGACCGCTTTGCTACTGCGGAAACCGGGGCTGTCTGGAAACCTATTGCTCTGCCAACTCCTTGGAACAGGCCAGCGGCATGACTATAAAGGAATTTTTTCCTCTTTTAAGAGAAAAAAAATCCCCCCAGCTTATACAAATCTGGGAGGATTATCTGAAACATCTGGCTTTTGCAATGAAAAACCTGAATCTGGTTATTGATGCACCCATCATTATCAGTGGATATCTGGCACCTTATTTTACGGAAGATGACACGGATTATCTGCTGCGGCAGATCAATTCCATGACTCCATTTGAGCTGAAAGAAGAACAGATTCTCGTGGGCACACATGGGCAGTATACACCTGCGATCGGGGCTGCACTTTTTTATGTGAAGGAATTTATCCAGTCAGTTTGACACTAAAAAAGCTACTGTTCACTCTGTGACCAGCAACACGCTTCGGGATGCACAGAAATCATGCATTCGCATGATTTCGCGCCGAGGTTCTCGTTTTTTCTATGAGCTTTGCTTACAAAAAACACCTCGCAGAATGTTACCAATAAACAGTAACCTAAAAAATCAATGCAAAATATGTAATTACACATTTTTCTTGACAAAAGTTTTCGCTCTTATTATAATTACCGTTGTTAATTAACAGTGGTAATTATTTTTTTGTAAGGAGAAATAACTATGGACATTGAACTTATCAAACGTATGATGGATGCCTGTTATCAGGGCAAGCGAATCCGAGATATGCTGCCGCCTCTGCCAGATGGAGTTGCATCTTCTTTTATTCAATATCTGGATATCATTGAAAAACTGGAAAAACAGGGTATTCGAGTGAAGATATCCGATGTAAGTGACGCTCTTTCCCTCCCACGTCCCGGTGTAACCCGTACAGTGAAGGACATGGAAGCCAAAGGCTATGTGAAAAAGCTTGCATCTGCAGAGGACGGCCGGATTACCTATCTGACTGTTACAGAAGCCGGAAAAGCCCTTTCAGAGAAGTACAACAAACAGTACTTTACTATTCTATCCGGTTATGTAGACAGTATTCCAGAGGAGGACATTCTATGTACCATCCGGACCATGGAGAAATTTTATAAGATTATGTGTGAAAGGAGAATTGACCTTGACAAATGAAAAAAATGATTTTACACAGGGAAGCATTCTGAAAAAGCTTGCCCTTTTTATGCTGCCGATTCTTGGTGCCCTTATACTGCAGGCAGCATATGGTGCAGTAGACCTTCTGGTAGTTGGACGCTTCGGCTCTACATCCGGGCTGTCTGCTGTTTCTACCGGCAGTCAGGTATTGAACCTTGTGACTTTTGTAGTAACACAGTTTGCTATGGGAATCACAGTCCTCATAGCCCGCTATCTTGGCGAAAAAAAGCCGGAACGGATTGGCTCTGTTATTGGCGGTGCTGCAGTTGTTTTTGCTGTCATTTCTGCCATACTTTTTATTGTAATGATTGCTTTCGCCCACCCTATTTCCGTGCTTATGCAGGCTCCTGAGGAGGCTGTTTCACTTACCACAAGCTATGTAAGAATCTGTGGAAGCGGTATTTTCTTCATTGTTGCCTATAACCTGCTTTCTGCTATTTTCCGCGGGCTTGGTGACAGTAAATCGCCGCTTTTATTCGTTCTGGTAGCCTGTATTGTAAATATTTTCGGAGATTTATTTCTGGTTGCAGGGCTTCATCTGGATGCTGCCGGCGCAGCTCTCGCAACCGTTTTCGCACAGGCGGTCAGTGTAGTATGTGCGATCGTCATCCTGCTGAAAAAGAAGCTTCCCTTTTCCATCAAAAAATCCGACTTATGTTTTAATTCCCAATGTAAACGTTTTCTGGGAATCGGACTGCCTCTGGCTCTCCAGGAATTTCTTACCCAGATGTCCTTCCTGGCACTTTGTGCATTTGTAAACAGATTAGGGCTGGAAGCCTCCTCCGGATATGGGGTTGCCTGCAAAATTGTAAACTTTGCCATGCTGATTCCAAGCGCACTGATGCAGTCCATGGCCTCCTTCGTTTCCCAGAACGTAGGCGCTGGAAAGCCAAAGCGTGCAAAGCATTCTATGTTCACCGGAATCGGAGTCGGACTGCTATTCGGATGTCTGGTTTTTGTTCTGATTCTATTGAAGGGTGATATACTTGCCAGCCTGTTCTCAACTGATGCAGCAGTTATCCAGAAAGGCTTTGAGTATTTGAAGGGCTTCGCACCTGAAACAATTTTAACAGCAATTATGTTTAGTATGGTTGGTTATTTTAACGGAAATAATCAGACCTTGTGGGTTATGTTTCAGGGATTGTTCCAGACACTTCTGGTGCGTCTTCCAATGTCATATTATATGAGCATTCAGCCTGATGCCAGCCTGACAAAAATCGGTCTGGCAGCACCTGCCTCCACACTGGTAGGCATTTTGCTTAATGTAATTTTCTTTCTGTACTTCAACAAAAAAATCAATAACAGGCAATAAGTAAAAAAACAGTCCCCTACGCAGTCTGTAAAATGTACTGCGTTGGGGACTTATTTTATGACGGGGTTATTCTTATTATGCCCGTTCTGCTTTCTTTTCAGTTTCCGGTTTTTCCAAAAGCTTCTTAATACCCTGGATTGCAACCAGCACACCCAGTATTAACAGTAATACTGCAAATATCAGCTGTAAAGAATTTCCAAGATCCAGACCTGTTGTTACAAATGCTTTGGAAAGCTTTACAATTGTCATTCCAAGTGCGGTAAAGGTAACTGCCATCATAAATACCATTGGTACCCAAAGCATCCAGCCCTGACGCTTGGTTTTCTTTAAGAATACTGCGCAGGCTACCAGTGCCAGTACAGATAACAGCTGGTTTGCAGAACCAAACAGTGGCCAAATTTCTGCATATCCAACCTTGGTAAGCAGGTAAGCAAGTACAAGTGTAATGATGGTTGCAAAGTATTTGTTTGTTACCACTTTCTGGAATGGACTCATATTTTTCTCATCTGTGTCGGAATCAAGGAAAAATTCCTGGAAGGACAGACGTCCTACTCTGGCTACAGAATCAAGAGATGTAAGCGCAAATGCGGATACTGCAAGGTTGATCAGAGTGAACACAAGGGAGTGAGGCAAACCGATCACAGAAAGGAAGTTTGCAATCGCACCTGCGAAAATCTGTGGCTGGGTGGTAAGTCCCTGTGCAGCAGCCTCTCCTTTTCCAAATGATGCAACTGCGATCAATGCGATGATTGCAAGCATACTTTCCATAAGCATTGCACCAAAGGAAACCGGCAGCATGTTCTTTTCATTTTTGATCTGCTTGGAAGCAGTACCGGAAGATACCAGGGAATGGAAGCCGGAAACTGCACCACAGGCAATTGTTACAAATAAGATTGGGAACATGTACTGTCCATCTACATTAAAGCTTGTAAATGCCTGAAGATTACATGCCGGGTTCGCTGCAAATACACCGATAACAGCGCCCACGATCATGAAGATCAGCAGATAGCTGTTCAGATAATCACGTGGCTGAAGCAGCGCCCATACAGGAGCTACACTGGCGATCAGAATATATACAAAGATAATAATGTGCCAGGTTCCAAGGCTTACATACATTGGGAACTGCAGTCCCAGCACAATTGCTGCAACCAACAGCACAATTGCAAAAGCAGTATTTACCCATTTATTGAACTTTGTGTATTTCAGGAAAAATCCAAGTCCAACTGCTTCAAAAATGAATAACATGGAAGTTGTTGCAACAGCTCCATTTGCCACTACCTTTGTCACTTCTCCTGCATCATTTGTGGCAAATCCGTTAAAGGTTCCGGCTACAACATCTGCGAATGCTGCAACAACCAGAATACAGAACAGCCAGCAGAATAAAAGGAATAATTTTTTTCCAAGTTTTCCAATGTACGCTTCAATAATGTATCCAATTGTACGTCCTTTGTTCTTTACAGAGGCATACATAGATGCAAAGTCCTGAACTGCTCCAAAGAACACACCACCGATCAGGATCCAAAGAAGTACCGGAAGCCATCCAAAAATGGCAGCCTGGATTGGTCCATTGATCGGGCCGGCACCGGCAATAGATGCGAACTGATGTCCAAATACTACATTGGTATCAGCCGGTACATAATCAACTCCATCCTCCATTTCGTAAGCCGGAGTTTTTGCTTTCGGGTCAATTCCCCATTTGTTCTGGAGGTAACGGCCATACAGAAGATAGGCGCCGCCCAGAACTACGATAGCGATTACCATCATCATAATTCCACTCATAATCTTTCTCCTCGTCTTTCATTTGTAGTCAAGTGGTTAATATATATAAAAAACGCCCTTGCTATCCAATGGATAACAAAGGCGGAATTTCCGTGGTACCACTTTGCATTATCGTATCTATTACTAAACACGACCACTCACTGCTGTCTGTATAAACAGCTTCTTCTGTAACGTGAAGACTACGTCCCGGCTTACTGAAATTAGTTATTATTTTTTTCAGCGGGATGCTCCCAGGTGATACCACAAAATACCTTCTGCCGCCTCTCACCAGTCTGCGGCTCTCTGTGTTCCGGTTATCTTTTGTAATTTGTCCTGTTCAATGCATTTCTCTTTATCTAACTAAAGTTTTACTACTTTTTTTAGAAAATTGCAATACATTTTTTGTATATATTATACGATTTTATCAATCTATTTTTGTACATTTTCACTGACCGGTATCAGTATCTTCAGATCAAACCAATTCTCCTTTGTGTCAATGGAAACAGCGCCATCATATTTATTTACCGTATAGCGGATACTTTTCAGCCCATAACCATGAAATTCTTTGTCCCGCTTCGTTGTAATAAACGCTCCGCCCTGATAATTCAGTTCGGTATCATAATAATTTTCAAACCGGAGAAGCAGAAAGTTTTTCTGTTTTGAAACACTGACGTGTATCAGCCTTTTTTCTTTATCCGGAATCTTCAATTCGCATTCAATGGCATTATCCAGTGCATTTCCAAAAATACTGCAGATATCCATAACGTCCATAAAATCCAGCAAGGCTCCATCTGCAACGCAGGTAAAGGTTATGTTATTCTTTGCGCAATAAAGACTCTTGGTAGTCAGCACAGTATCTAGCACTTTATTTCCTGTTTTGTTCTGACTTTCATATTTCTTTATATCTGCTTCCATTTTATCCAGAAATTCTTCTCGTTTTCCAGGATCAGCTTCACTTCTTAACACAGCAATCTGATGCTTCAGATCATGATACTTATAATTGATCAGCTCAATGCTTTCTTTTGACTGCTTGTATTGCGCATACTGATTCTGAAGCACATTCTGTACCGCCTCCAGTTCTTTTCTCACCCGAAGCTCACAGCACTGTATCAAATGTGCATATAGAATTGCAATTCCTGCAACATCTACTATAGTACGGATATTCCCTATTTCAAAAGAATATCTGCCTGTAAATGGCGTGTTCACATTCACATAACTCATATTGCTGACAGCAAATACGGCAATACTGATCAGGAGTCCGGAAAAATATTCCCTTCTGGTGATTTCCATCTGTCCATCCTTTGGCATATGAATATGAAGAATTTTGTACAATATCACTGCAATCACACCATAGATCAGAAGAATTGCCATTCCCTGCTGCCACCAGGACATCCATGCTTCTTTCCCTGTATAACACAGGATCTGCCACCCGGCAGAAGCCATAAATTCAGCTGCTACAAAAGCAATCATTCCAAAATATGCCGCATCTGTCAGCCTGATCTCACAGCAGCAAAAAACAAAAGCAACCATCAGAAAAACCGCAAATATCATACAGGGGATCCAAAAAATCAGTCTTACCCCACCGGTAGAAATCAGAAATACGCTCTGTATTCCAAATGCACCTGCCACAAGACAGCCTGTTACAGCCGGTGAAAATCTTTTTTTGAAAGGCAAAATAAAAATCAGACAAGCCATCCACTCTGCAAGTGCCGTATAAAGTCTTGGAATATCGGGCAGATAATATTCTGTCATTTTATCACCTCACCCCAATATCTGGTCAGGGCTTCCATGAAGACCTTTCTTCGTGCACGGCTCAATGTCAGATTTTCTCCCTTCACCAAAGCACATCCATCCTGGATTCGTTCCACATGCTGGAGGTTGATCAGATATCCCTTATTTCCACGGCAGAAATTCATCTCCGAAAGCTTTTCCTCCATCTCCTTCATTTTCCCCGTTGTCTCATAGTTACCCAGTATGGTATGGAGTATCAGAGTATGTCCCTGACTTTCAATATAATAAATATTTGCAACATTAATCCTGACCATGCCGCCCTTCATATTCACCATGATGATCTTCGTTTCCCGCTTTTTCATTCGGCTGATAGCACGGTTAAGTCTCTGGGAAAATGCGAAATAGGACACCGGCTTCAGTACATAATCCAGCGCATCCACTGCATATCCTCTGATTGCATATTGTGCCATATTCGTAATGAAAATGATCACAACCTCTGTGTCAATTTTGCGGATTTCTTCAGCTGCAGACATTCCGTCCATGAATTTCATTTCCACATCCATCAGAATAATATCGTACTGGGATTTATATTTATTTACAATCTGATCGCCGTCTGAATAGACTGTAATGTCAAACATCTCTTTGTTCTCTTCTTCATATTGATGCAGAAACTGCTGAAGCTGCTTTGCATACATTTCTTCGTCTTCCACAATTGCAATGCTGATCATGCCAGTCCTCCTTTTTTCCTGTTATTACGCCTCCTTTCATAATAAATAATTTTTCCTCACTCTGCAAGACAAAAATCGCATAAAAAAATCCCCCTTTTTTGCTCTGGAAATTTTACAGATTCCTTGCTCTGCTTATTCCAGATTTAAAAGGGGGACTTATGTCTCCAGATTACTGTTTAATTATTCGTTTACAGCCTGTTTTTTCTTTTTTCTCCAGCGTACAATTACAATTGTATCAACTACAATAAGAACAACTGCAAGAATCACGTCAATCATTACAAACAGTTTTGTCATATTGGTCATTCCGGTTGCCGGATTTCCATCTGCATAATATCCGCTGTTTGCTACTGTATAAAGGATATTTTTGCAAGCCTGACGCATTGCAAGAACTGCTGTTGCGCTCTCGTCTGTCAGTTTGTTGGACTCTGCACTGTTAAATCCAAGCATCAGATCATTTCCGTTTCTGATACAATGATCGGTGATCATGTAACCATAGGAACCGTCATAATCGGTTTCTACCATTCCAACAAATCCCCATTCTCCACGAAGCACGTTGTTCAAAAGCTCGTTGTTTGCACAGCTTGGTACTGTACCGATCCAGTTGAAGGAGGACATAACTGCCATTGCTTTTCCTTCAAAGCCCTTTGTTGCAAGCTCGAATGCTTTCAGATATCCTTCACGGATTGTCTGCTCGGAAGCAAATGTGAGAAGGAAAGAGCATCTGTTTGTTTCCTGATCATTTAATGCAAAATGCTTCATGTATGGATAAATACCCTTGGTGGCTGCTCCATTCATTTCATTTGCTGCCATGTATCCGGACAACAGACTGTCTTCTGAATAATATTCGAAGTTACGTCCTGCAAATGCTGTACGGTGGATGTTCATAGCCGGGCCGTACCATCCGTAGTTATCAGCATCTACATATTCCTGTCCCATAGAAACGCCGATTTCATTTGCAAGTTCTTTGTTCCAGGTCTGAGCCATAAGAACTTCAGATGGATAAGCAGTTCCAAATGCCTTTGTGATGAAGTTGTTTAATCCGGCAGGTCCGTCACAGTCAGATGTGGCAATTTTACCTACTGATTTGATTTCTGCGGTCTGCCATCCACCAACATTGATCAGAGTAGCCATATCTTCGAAGCTGAGCTGGTCTAACAGCTTATCCCAGTCTGCATCGTCATAATCTTTTCCGGTAAGGTCAGCAAGCTGAAGTCCGTTGTCTGCTCCCATTGCCGGCATTTCATCAGAATCATTGTTATATTTGGTTCCATCGTAAATGCCAAATACATTCTCTTCTACGGCTGCCCTTGTCTCGTCGCTCATTACATAAGCATCCTCTTCCGGCACACCGCATGCTTTGTCATAATTTGCAAAACCGTACTCACGGGAAAGCTGCTCAAAGTCGCCTCTCGCATAATCCTCAAACTGGTTTGTTGCAACAGTTTTGTCGGAAGAACGACCATCTTTGCTGTAATCAATATCTTCATCAACGGTGAACTTCTCTTCACTAAGAACTGTATGAGAGTCTGAACGAAGAGAAATTGTGTATTCGCCAGCCTCTAAGATATAACCGCCTCCGGAGATCTTAATACCTTCAGAATCATAGGAAGCCATATCTTCTTTGTTGATGGTAAAGGATTTTTTCTGGGATTCTCCTGGCTCAATAGAATCTGTTTTCTCGAAAGCGATCAAGTTTGCTGCTGCTTTCTCGATTCCACCGTTTGTGTAAGGTGCTGTGTAATAAATTTCCACAACATCTTTTCCAGCAACAGAGCCTGTGTTCTCTACCGTTACATCAAAGGTGACGGTATCTCCGTTATCCTTGAAATTCTCAATCTGTTTGTCAAAGGTTGTGTAGCTGAGTCCATATCCAAATGGATACTGTACCATATCCTCATACTTGATAAGACCCTCTTCAGCTGCTGTTTCATAGAATTTATATCCTACATAGATTCCCTCTGCATAGTTTACAAATCCCATGCTTCCTTCGTAAGCCGGATCATTTGCTGCGATCTGCTCTTTCAGATCTTCTACGTTTGTATAAGCATTCAGGCCCATATTATTGTAGTATGGAGTCTCTGTCAGATCCTTTACAAAGGTATCTACTGTTTTTCCAGATGGGTTTACAGAACCATTGATGATCTCGCCCAGTGCTTCGAAGCCAGTTGCACCTGCTCCAGGAGCAAAGATAACCGCACCGATCTGCTCATATTTGTCTACCCAGTCCAGTTCCATTGCATTATTTGCGTTTACAACTACAATAACATTGTCAAACTGGGAGCATACTGTATCCAGCATATCTTCCTCTGTATTGGAAAGCTCAAGATAGCTTTCTCCCTCGTCGAAGTCATCATAGTCTCCATTGTTTGTGTAACTTCCTTTTACATATCCGTAATTGTCTGGGGAAACAGATACTTCTTCTGCTTTCTTTGCATAGCTTCCATCAATTACAGATTTCATGTCGGTTGGAAGGTCTGCACCCTCTCCGCCGGAACGTCCAATTACAACTACAGCTGTGTCAGAATACTCTTTTGCTTCGTCCATCAGGCTGTCTGTGTAATACTCCTTAGTCGGCTCAGGCAGTGTCCAGTCCTGCTGCGCCATGGCAATTGTAGGACGGTCAGCTCTGTAGTCAGTATACATCTTGGTAAGAGACTCGTTTGTCTCATATCCGGCATCCTTTAAGGACTGCAGGATACCGATTGCTGTGGAGGAATCAGAAGATCCTGATCCTGTTCCGCCAAACAGCGGGTTTGTAGAATCCCAGCCGAATACATTCAGTTTCTTTGTATCTGAGGAAAGAGGTAAAATACCATCGTTTTTCAGTAACACCATTCCTTCTTCAGCAACCTTCTGAATGGTTGCACGGCTCTGGTCTGTAGTCTCTTGTGCAAGTACTACTTTCTTTGCGTTTAAAACACTTGATACGTTGTTGTACATCGGTCCGTAGCAGATTACATTTACAAGCACTGCAACAATTGCAATAAATGCAATGGCAGCCTGCCAGCGGATCACATGACGGAATCCCTTTTTGGCTTTATGAGCCACAACCATTACTACGATCATCACAACAAGTAAAGCAAGGATTGCGATAACGTAGCCGATCAGCTTCTCAATATAGGATGTAAGGTCAGCCTGACTTACACCGAGACTGCTGAAAACCGGGCTCAGTAAATTTACTAAAAATCCTGTCATAATCATTTCCTCCCTTTGTTATTTTCAGGAGTATTCTATCAGATTTCAGCAGATTCTGTTGTATTTTACATAAACGGTTCTTTTTTTACATAAACGGTAGTTTTTATGGCATTCGTTTTATTAATCCATTCGGAAACACTTGGTGTAAAAGTCAATAATCCGACCTGCTTTTTAAAATGTTCAGATTGGGACACTTTAAATTGCTACATCTTGTACATTAATTATCCTATTCTGGCAGGCTACTTTCCAAACAGAGCCGTCCCGAGGATGTCAAGTCATTGCTACAAAAAATATGCGGCTTTTTTGCCACAAAAATGGCTTAAAACCGCATATTTCTGTATAGAGGACGTTATATAATTGTCACAAAGTAGGTGGGGAGGATGTTATGTCATTGCTACAAATATCATTCTCCGCATAACGATTTTTTATAAATCATTCCATTCTTGTGAAAGCGGAAAATGATAAGCCATATCGAAAGCTGAAATAGCTGCTCTATTTACATCCAAAATTTCAGTAAAATCTCGATCTTGCCCTTTAATTCCTTTTTTTCCTAACCCCGATAATAATTGTTCAGCTGTTTCCAACATTAAAACATGTAAATTTTTTGTTTCAGCATAGGTTTCCAGAACACTATTTTGACATTGTTTATGAAGACAATAAAGATAATGCCTAAATGCTTCTTTTTCGCCAAAACCTGTTGATGATGGTAAACTTCCATTGAACAACATTTCACTATATTTATTTTTCATCGTTACTGGAGGTTCAATTCTATCTAATAGGTCCATACGTTTTGCAATGTCTAAAAAAGGAATTTTATACTCTGATAATGCTTGTGGACAATAATACCATACCGCTCGACGGCTAGGCTGTTTATCATCTATTGTTTCAAAATGTTCTGGCTGAAACCATCTTAAATTCAAAAAATTTCCTGATGCAATTGCATCACATTTTGCTAATGCCATACATAATAATTGATGACTTGCATAACCCACAATCGTCATCTTCCGCTGTCTCTTAATTCCTGCTACTAATGACATAATATTAGACACCCACAATGGTCGATCCACCAAATAATATCGTTCCGGATGTTCGCATACAATATATACACCTTCTACATCCCATTCTTCAACATACTCTATCACCCGTTCAATCTGGCTTTCATCATTAAGTACATCACTACTCAATGAAATTGTGTGTATATACTTCATATCAGGTGCATATTTTTTTGCACTTTCTATTATTATTTTCTGTATTTTATTCCATAAATCGTCTATTTTCTTAGCAGTAATGGAAGGCAACAAAAACGCTTCTGCCTCAACTTCGTTATTTAATTTTGATAGTTCTTCTACTACCGTATCAAATTGTCCCATTTCCAATGATGTAATATCACTCTTCGGCCAATATGCATACTGAGACAATTTTTTTTGATATTGTCTAGGATAATACAATTGTGGATCAACAAGTACTTTCCCTTTTTTCTTATGCACCCTAGTTGCATAACCTTTTACCTTATTGGGCAAAATGTTCATAGGGCTAATGATAATAGTTCCACCATCAAACTCTTCTAAATGCTCGAGAGCTAACGCTTGCATATTATGTCCCATTTGTATAAAAAGTTCCATTCTTTAACCCCTTCTATTCATAAACAAATGTCTTTTTAGCTACTTTTAACCAATCTATTGCTTGCTTAGCAGTCCTAGGTCTTCTAGAAGGATATTTTCCCATCATTGCCCCTAATAATGCCATAAACTGACTTTGAGTATCCCCTTTGATTGAATACTGTACAGGTGTAATAGTTTCTGTCTTTTGTAAGACTTCAAGTGCATTTATAGAGCCTTCTCTAAATGGATTTTTTCCTGTAATACATTCATAGGTAACAACTCCTAGTGAAAAAATATCTGCTCGAGAATCAATTTCCTTTTTTAAATTATTAAATTGCTCAGGCGCAGCATATCCAGGTGTATGCGGACCCATCATTGCACCTGTTCTTGTCAATGAATCTGCTCCCAATATCCTTGCAATTCCAAAATCCAGAAAAAATATTCTACCATCATCTGCTCGTATAATATTTTCCGGTTTAATATCTCTATGCACAATACCTTTATTCTCTATACAAGCAATAAACTCTAACCCCTGTTCCAAAAATGTCACTGCTTCCTCTAAAGAAAATCTCTTGCCACTTTCAAGCACCTTCCGTAATTCTGTTCCTTTTACTTTTTGCTCAATAATATATAATGTCTCTGTTCCCTCATACTCTATGGTTCCAGTTTCATATATTTTAGGTACCATGGATAAGTTTAAATCTCTTTCTATTTGTATTTCCCTAAGAGACCTGGGATCGTTAAGCTGAAAATATAATTTAATAACAGTTTCTCCATATGAGTTGTGAACTCCATCAAATACAATCTTCTGTCCACCACGTGCCATCAATTCAATTTTTTCAAATTCTTCTTGACACATTTCTTGAAATTTTTTCATCTCTCATTTCTCCTAACTTAAATGGGCAACAGTCCTTCCAATCCATTCATTAAACTGTAAAGACTGATAACTTGACGGTGATGCTAATTTCTTTGCTTCTACTATTTTTCTAAAACTTCTCTTCTTACAATACAAACCTGTGCCTTGTCTTTCAAACTTTTTAATCGTACTACTTTGCGGATTTGAAGTACTTGTTAATGCATATGATTGTGATGCAAACCATGTATTAATAAGAGACTGTTCAGCAACTTTCTTTATATCCGTCATTTTAGCTTCCACTGAAATCAATTTTTTTATATTATATATCTTTTTGATGTCTACTGGTTTCCATAAGCCGTGATCACGTATAATCATATGTGCATCTAGTAATTTTTCTATGGCCTGAATTGTATCTTTTTCTGGCATCTTAAGTCTTGTTATCAATTCACTTCCTGTACTTCCTTTAGTCATCAATAACTGAGATAACACTTTTAAATCATTCGTTTCCAGATTTTCTCTTTGTTCAGACCAATTCTCCAATATTTTAGGTGAATATGATGCAAATACAATGTCAGGAAATCCGGATGCAACTTTAGGTTCTACAAATATAGCTAAATTGTTTGTTTTATTGCTTTTTAAAAAATTATGAATATAATATTCAATAAAATCTTCAACCAAATCCAACTCATCCCCTTGAGTTGATGGTCGTGTATACAATCCTATATCTTTAATATTATGATCAAACATCAATATCCTATCCATTGTTACATTTCACCCTTTTCAATCTCTCTTTTGCACTTTTTATAGAAACAATTATAACAATCCCGCCTTTAAAAATCAATCACTCAAGGCTTCTTAAAATAAACATAACTAGTATTTTTTCATCCCCACTCTACCTCCACTCTCCCATCATCATACACATATATTCCGGACACATATTCTTCCAGCATTTCTCGTGTTAGCTTCTCATAGCCTAAATACTTCAACATTTGCTCCACCGGAACATTCTTTTTCATCAGGATGTCTTTCTCAGCGTTTATCAACTCAGCCAACTCCTGCACACGCTTCTGCAGTCGTTCTTTTTCTTCTTCCAGCTGCATCTTTGCTTCCATGAACTGTTTCTGGTTCATCTGTCCCTCGTGATACTTCTCATAGTTCTGTCGGTTCTGAATCTTTATCTGCTCCTGACGTTTTTCGCAGTCTGCACTTTCCATCTTATAGGCTTCTATACTGTCCTCATGCTGTTTTCTCATAGATTGCTGCATCTGTTCTTGGCTGATATTCTGACGTAAGTAAGCCTTTATTTCTGCCAGCACGATATACTCCAGCATTTTGTTATCCGCTTTCCCGGCAAAACATCCTGTATCTTCTTTTCCTTTACTGTAAGCACAGCTATAAAGGATATGACCATGAACCGGACTGCTTGAAGTCAAGCTTCTGCGACAATTTCCACACTTCACATAGCCACCTAACAGTGTTGTTTCCCTGTCGAATTTGCTTTTCTTGGTGTATCTGATCTGCAGGGACTGTGCTTTTTCAAAAACTTCTTTTGATACGATCGGCTCATGGTGATTTTCCATCACTTTCCACTGATTTCTCGGTACCGCTACTTCTTTCCCAGTTCCGGGATCTGGAATCTTTGTCTTTCCATAGACCATACAGCCTATATAAGTTTTATCATCTACAATCTTCCGTATCATATCACTCGTCCACTGCAATCCTCTTGATGCAGCTTTCTTACTGCCTGATTTCTGTCGTCTGCTCATAGACTGCAAGGGAGTCAATACACCCTCTTCATTGAATAACTTACAAATCTCCATCTTGGAATATCGCTGATTGGTCAGTTCAAATACTCTGCGGATCACTTCTGCTTCGTCCTCTACAATCACCAGTTCTCTCTTATTTTCAGGATTGATTCGATACCCATAAGGTGCAGAGCCACAGCAATATTCACCTTTTCCTCGTCGGGTGCTGACTGCTGCCTTTACCTTTACAGACTGGTCTTTCACATAAAAGTCTGCGATCAGTCCTTTAAACTGTACTTCGATGTCTGAACTCTTTCCTTTATAATCTTTAGAATCATATCGATCTGAGATAGAAATGAAGCGTACTCCAAGAAATGGAAAAATCTGCTCTAGATAAGTTCCCATCTCAATATAGTTTCTGGCAAAACGGGAAAAATCTTTTACCACAATACACTGAACTTTATTCTCTCTGGCAAGTTCCAGAACCTGCTTAATTGCCGGGCGCTCCATACTGGAACCAGAATATCCGTCATCGTAAAACTCCTGAAATGGCATAGCAGCAAGCTCCGGAATATTGGAAATATAATCTTTTACCAGTTTTCTCTGATTGATAATGCTGTTACTTTCTCCCTCTGAATCATCTTCCATGGAAAGACGGTAATATCCAATAATCAGTTTCTGATCACTCATGTTCTACCGCCCCCTTAAACCCGAAGTTGATTTCCAGTCTGCCATCACCATACAGATACATACTTTCAATCAAGCCCTCTGCAAGTTCCGCATTGATTCTGGTTGTCCCATCCAGTTCCAACAGACTTCGTAAAAATCTGGCTTCTTCTTTCTGCTGTTTTTCCAGCTTTCGTATGGTCTGCTCCAAAGACTTCTTTCTCTCTTCACAAAACTCTTTCCAGTTATTACGGTCATCTTTCATTTCTATATAGGCTTCTTTGGAAAGTTCACCCTCTTTATATTTCATAAATGCCTGTGCCAGTTTTTCTGAACGTCTTTCCATATCTGCATCCAGTTTTCTGATCTCAGTTTGAATCTCACTGATTTTGGAAAGAAATACCGCACTGCTTATAGCAGACATATCCTTTTTCCGCAATCCAGATAACTGAAACTGTCTGGTCAGCTCCGAACGGACAATTTTCTGCAGCTTCTCCTCGGAAATAGATTTGTGACTACATTTTCTTTCATCCCGATACCAGGTAGCATTGCAAAAGTAATACACATTGCCTCTGTATCTACGTGTACACATTTTCCGCTTACAATCACCACAATAGAATACATTGTAAAATGCTCTTTCATCATCTTCCCACCCTGCAGTAGTTTTTGTTGCTTTCTGTTGTGCTGCTTTTAACCTGATCTGTGCTTTGTCAAACAGTTCTCTGCTGATAATCGGCTCATGAGCATTTGGCGTAATAATCCACTGACTTTCGTCCAATATGTCACACCATTTTTCACCTCTTTGAAATCTGGATTCGTATTTTCTCTGAACCAGATCACCATAATAATTATTTCGATTTAAAACCGCACGTATCGAAGAATTTCCCCACTGGTGAAGATTCTCTCCATCCTGACAGTACACATGATGATATTGGTTATAGTCCGAAATCCGATGTACCCCATCTTCAAACAGCCTGTCAATAATACTCTGTATACCATCTCCAGAAGCATATTCTTCAAAAATCCTACGGACAATCTTTGCAGATTCCGGTTCCACAATCAGCTTATAAATCCCATTTACCTTTTCCACACAATATCCGTATGGAGCTGTAGATCCCACATATTCACCATTTTTCTGTACAATACGTTTCGCAGCCCGTTCTTTTGCAGAAATGTCTTTCGCATAAGCATCATTCACCAGATTTTTGATATTCATAGATAATTCCTGATTCTTAGCACCAGGTGCATATGAATCATAGTTGTCACATACAGAAATAAACCGTACTTTCATAAAAGGAAGAATCTTTTCCAGATAGTTACCAGTTTCGATGTAATTTCTTCCAAATCGTGAGAAATCCTTTACCAGAATACAGTTTATTTTACCTGCCCTGACATCATTCATCATCCGTTCAAATCCCGGTCGGTCAAAATTTGTTCCGGTTTTTCCCAAATCAGAATATATGTCATATACAGCAATCTCATACTCTCTGTCTGGATTTTCATTGTGCTTCTGAATGAATTCTTTTATCAGCGTAACCTGTGTTTCAATAGATTCTGACTTTTTTTCATCACTGTCTACGGATAATCTGGCATAAATTGCAGCCATACATACCGGGATCCCAAGAACTTTCTTCTCTGTGTTTTTCTTATATCTTTTTGCTGTCCTTGCCATTTATCCCACCTCTTTCCTGCACTCTGTCCGGTGTTCTGCATAAAACCGTCTTATAACTTTCATTTTCTCAATCATATCCTGATAACGGATGTGAATTTTAATTTGCTTATTTTCATAAATATAGATTTTATCTACGGTCAGTGCCAACAATGTGCGATCCAGTTCTTTGATTTCCAGTGATTTCTTCCAGTCCTCCAACTGAACAGTTGCAGACACTCCACCCTCAAACATTTGCTTTACCAGCTTTTTCTGATTTTCAATCATCTGCTCCAGTTCTTCACATTTTCTTCCGTAACTTTCCCGAAAATCATCAAACTCCTCTTTGCTGATCAGTCCCTCTTTCAAGTCATCACCCAAAGATGCTTTCAGACTGTAATATCGGTTATATTCTTCCTGTAACTTACTA
Source organism: Ruminococcus sp. 1001713B170207_170306_F1 (assembly GCF_015668065.1). Classification (NCBI taxonomy): domain Bacteria; kingdom Bacillati; phylum Bacillota; class Clostridia; order Eubacteriales; family Oscillospiraceae; genus Ruminococcus; species Ruminococcus sp. 1001713B170207_170306_F1. The sequence continues at coordinate 26,678 of NZ_JADPEX010000025.1, forward strand.
ATCTGTGTATCATAACCAATTACCTGATCGTAGCTGACTTGCATCTCACAAAGTTCTTCCATAATCATCTGATAGTCTATAAAAAGTGCCGTATATGCCTGAATCTCTTTCAGCACAATTCTTTTCAGCACCTCTTCCGGAATACTATGTCTGGTGCAATCTCCACCTTTATTCTTTGTCTGGCAGATATAAAAGGATTTTTTCTTCCCCCTATACTGATTTACCCTGCGTATCATCGGTGTCTTGCAATCTCCGCAAAACACAAATCCCGAAAAAAAGTTTGCACTGTCTGATGTTTTCGATGCCCTGCCATCATATTGAAGCAGCTTCTGAACCACATCAAAATCATTCTGCCTGATAATTGCCGGATGCGTATTTTCTACTTTCACCCACTCTGATTCTGGCTTATCTAGGCGTTGCTTTACTTTATAGCTGATTCGTTCCTGCTTGCCCTGTACCATGTTTCCAATGTAAACCTCGTTGGTCAGAATCCTTTTGATCTGCACTGCCGACCATTTTGGTGTATCTGAACTATGGAATCCGGAATTGTAATTTTCACCATTTGCCTTTTTATATTCTTTTGGCGACTGCACATGACGTACATTCAGTTTTTCTGCGATTGCTCCAAGACTGAACCCATCAATTTTCCATGAAAATATTTTTCTTACAATATCCGCTGCATAAGAATCAATCACCAGACAGTTCTTATTCTCCGAATCTTTGCAGTAACCATACGGTGCAAATGCTCCAATAAATTCACCTTTCTCACGTTTGATTTTCTGATGGCTTCGCACTTTACCGGAAATGTCCCGGCAATAGCTTTCATTTACAAAATTTTTGATTGGAACTACAAATGACTTCTCTGAAAAATCTGCTGTTTTACTGTCAAACTGGTCTGTAACTGAAATAAAACGCACATTTAAAGCCGGGTAGGTCTTTTCGATCCATCGCCCGGCTTCTATATATTCTCTTCCGAATCTGGATAAGTCTTTTACAATCACACAGTTTACTTTTCCAGCTTCTATATCAGTTGTCATTCGTTTAAACTCAGGTCGGTCAAAATTTCCTCCTGAGTATCCGTCATCCACATATATATCAAAGATCTGAATATCCGGCTGGCTTTTTACAAAGCTCCGCAGTAACTCTCTCTGATTTGCAATGCTGTTGCTCTCTGACTTCGCACCGCCCTCTTCCATATCATCTTTCGATAACCGAAGATACAATGCAGCATCGTACATATCTGGCATATTCATTTGCATCTGTTCCATTTTACATCGCTCCCAACTTACTTATTCCATTGAATTTGAAGTCAGAAACCATGTATCACGTTCATTTTCCCTGACCTCACATTAACATAACATCTGTAGCTTCGCAAGATATTTTTTCAAGACTTGCATCTAATACATCAACTCCGTTCTTTTTCTAAGATAATCCCCAATGGCATCTGTGGCATCCATTTCTCCGGTCATTTCCACGACCACCACATACCCTTCATTCATGTGAGCATACGGTTGATCTCCGGATTTATCCAGAAAAGTTTCCACTTTCTCAGAAATAGCTTTATCCATATCAGGAATTAAATCTTCAATGTCCTTTAACTGCTCCAGATCAACACTGGAATCTATTACTGACTGATTCACCATGATGCTCACCTCTTTTCCAACATATTCTTTGTATAAGTCGTCCTATACCTACAATTTTCTCAACCGCATCACCTTAACTTTCTTCCTCTTTTCTCCAGTTATCCAGATATCTATAGCATTTTGTATTCTGTTCAGCGTATTGGCTTCCATTCGTATAATCTGTTGTCAGCGTTACTTCCAACCTCTATCAGAATATTTCTGAATGCTGGCAGCTTCTTCGCAAACTTACCAGCCGTTTCCGGAGTATCTTCGACGCTCGCCCGTAAAATCATTTACAGGGTTATGGCATCTGTGGAATCAGATTATACAGCTCATGTAATTTTCAAGGTACAAAAGAGATTTTTTTGAATACCCTTTCACTTATTACAGCCTGGAAACACCAAAATGTTGTTCTCTTCAAAAAAATCCTCTCACTAATAAAGCCTGACAGAAGGATTTTACCAACCTCATTTTGCAATAATTTACAAAAAAATATTTATCCTTATCTGTACATTCGCTTTCATGCGAACCTTTATTGTACTGTCATTTTAATTCGCTTTTATGCGAATGTCAAGTATTTTGTTCGCTTCAATGCGAATCTTTCTGTTTACATTCCTTGTTTTTGGTAGTAAAATGGCTTTATCAAAAAGAAAGTTGGAAATCTGATATGACAATCGGTGATAAAATAAAAAAAATCCGGACATTCCGGAATATGACACAGGCAGAACTTGGTACTGCCCTCGGCTGGGGCGATAAAGGTGCAAACCGCCTTGCCCAATACGAAACGAATTACCGGGTTCCCCGCAAAGATCTGGTAAGTGAAATGGCTAAGATTCTGGACGTAAACCCACTGACACTACATGAGCCAACCACGATGGACGCCTCTGAACTGATGGAAATTCTGTTCTGGATTGATGAATTTAACCCAGTAGCTATCAATCTCTTTCAATTAGAAACTTATCCGGGTGAAAAATGCAATTCTAATGAGGATACTGCTGTCCGTTATCATGATTCTGATAGCTGGCCAGCTCATCCACCTGTCGGCATGTGGTTTAATTATGGGGTTCTGAATGAATTTATGAAAGAATGGGTTCTCAGAAAAGAAGAACTGAGATCTGGTGAGATTACCAGAGATGAATATTTTGAATGGAAAATCAACTGGCCACAGACCTGTGACGGGTGTGGGAAATATGAACCTAAGAAAAAATGGCGAATATAGCAAATACAATGCTCTCCAAAACTGGAAAATATTCCAATAATGGGGAGCTATTCTTTTTTTAATCTAATGCTCTTCTACTATATGTATTCTTCTTTCAGACAATCATTAAGCACCTCTTCACAAACAGCATATTCCCGTCTATTTGGATATTCTTTAGCAACTACTTCACTGCCAATCTGAATATATGATAAGCGCTTAATTTTTAGGTATGATAGAAAAAATCCCCGACTACTTTTCAGCAGCCAGAGCCCCTTGACAATTCACATATGATTGATTTGATTCGTTTGCACGACGTTCGATTTCAGCTTTGACAATTTCGTTCCATGGAGCCAGAAGTTCTAATTCATCATCGCTCATCCTATCATTATCGTGCTGATTTGCACAAAGAAATAACCTTATTATGCCGGTTGACAGGTTGGATTACGCTGATTTTTTGAAAACTTTATATTGTATATTTTAATGAATTGTAGGATTACTTTATTGACATTTCTGACACTATCATATACGCTGTACATATCGTACAAGTACGCATATATCAGAAGGTGGTGAGAGGAAGTTAGAATGGAAATTATCATAAGTAATAGTAGTGATAAGCCTATTTATGAACAAATTTCTATGCAGATCAAGAGTTTAATCATGGATGGTACCCTATCTGCCGGAGAAGCCCTGCCTTCCATGCGTGCACTGGCAAAAGACCTGCATATAAGTGTTATTACTGTTCAACGAGCTTACGAAGATTTAACTCGAGATGGGTTTATCGAAACCGTATCGGGAAAAGGTAGTTTTGTTGCATCACCAAATAAAGAATTTATTCAAGAAGAACAACTACGAATAGCGGAAGAATTTTTAGAAAAGGTTGCTATAATCGGTCGTACTCATGGTATCAGCTATGAGCAAATGGCTAATATTCTAAAACTATTTTTTGAAGAATGAGAGGTGAAATTATGGAACAGAACAGTATTGTTGTAAAAAATGTGACTAAAAAATTTGATGATTTTATGTTAGATCATATTTCATTTACAGTTCCTACAGGACGTATTGTGGGTTTCATAGGAGAAAATGGTGCTGGAAAAAGTACAACTATCAATTTAATTTTAGACCAGTTGAAGTTGGATGCGGGTGAAATAAGAATATTGGGTAAACAAAATCATTCTTATTTGCATAAAGAAAACATTGGTGTTGTTTTTGACGAATGTAAATTCCATTCCGTCTTAAATGCAAAAGATATTGCCCAAATCCTTTCGGGATCTTATAAAACATGGGATATGAATTTGTTTGAAGAATATATGAAACGCCTTGATGTTCCATTAAATAAATCAATAGGGCAACTTTCAAAAGGTATGAAGATGAAATTGTCAATTATTTGTGCACTATCGCATAGACCCCAGATTCTGATTTTAGACGAAGCAACAACAGGGTTAGATCCTGTTGTACGAGATGAAATTTTGGATATTTTTTTAGAATTTATTCAAGATGAAGAACACTCTATTTTGTTCTCTACACATATAACCTCTGACATACAAAAGGTTGCTGACTATGTAATTCTGATTCATAATGGAAAAATTATTTTTGAGGAAAAGAAAGATGACCTCATTTATAATTATGGAATTATACGCTGTAAAAAATCAGAATTTAATACTGTTTCGCCAGATGACTATGTATGTTGTCGAGAAACAAATCTTAGCGTGGAATGCTTAATACATGACAAAGTAGCTGCAAAAAAAAGATACCAAAATCTAATTATTGATGACGCTTCTATTGAGGACATTATGCTGTTCTATATCAAAGGAGGTGTCAAATGAAAGGATTGGTTTTTAAGGATTTATTGCTTATGAAGAAAATGAATAAAAAAGTCATTCTTGTAATGTATTTTTTTGTAATAGCAATTTCATTCTTCGGAGAGAATGAAGTTTACTCAATTATGTCATCGGCTTTTTTTTCACTTTTTATCGGTATGCACTTAATGATGACCATGACCTATGATGGATTGACTTCATGGAAACAATATGAATTAACCTTGCCGATGAGTAAGTACCAAATCATTTTCAGTAAGTATTTGACTAGCTTGCTTCTTGTTCCGATTAGTATAATGGGTACAGTTATCATTTATATCATTCGTTATGTGGTTTATCATAATTTTACACTTAGCCAGTTTGGTTTTTCTATCGCCATTGCAATAGCATTACCTGTTTTATGGTGTTCTATATGTTTAGCAATAGCACAGTGGTTTGGCTATATGAGCGTTCAGTATGTGAGAATGATTTGCACACTTCTCGTTATCTTTTTCCTAAGTAAAATATCAAAAGATATGGACTACGTTACTCAAAATTTGGTAAAAAATCCTATGTTGATTGCTATTTTTGTTTTGGGTATAGTAGTTGCATCGTATTTTGTTAGTGTTATAGGATATTCAAGGAAAAAATAAAAAGTAGAGACGCAAATAAAAGTAAGTGTCGAGTGGGTGCGTTTCCCTGTCTACGGAAATAAAACTCGCGACAAAATCTGAGAAAATGAGCCGGTGACAAATTTTCCACTCTTTTGTCCAAAGTGCAAAAGCGAATGCCTAATCGACATTGAACAATTCCATATAACTGCTATTAAAACGCCAGACGCACAGCCGCAGAGCCGATAATACACAGTTCTTGAACTGTGGTTATCGGCTTTTGTATTTTCCTAATCATAGTGATTATCAGCATACAGGCTTTTTTCTTCAAACTTCTTCCGAAAATACATTTTAAGCAGCATGATTCCCACATTGATAAATCCAAATGTCAAAATCAAATTCACTGGCAGATATTCTCTGATTACATCTCCAAGTACTGCAATCCCCGAAAGACTTCCCAGCAAAAACATCTGTGAAATTTCATCCCACATTTTTTTGTATCTTTTTATTACTTTCACGATTGTTACCATAACGATTGCCAATATAAAAAGCACAGCTACAATCGCCAGAATCCTAATAATCCATGCTTCTCCGCCTGTATATGCTATTTTCTGGTTGAATCCGTTATCATAGGTTGGATGTACCAACCATTCACAAAATCGAACATACCACATGAATGGAGTCCTGAAAAAATCTATAAAGTCATTCTGAAAAGCACCATTCTGTACGATTGCAAACAGGATTACTGTAACGTATCCCATTCCCCAGAAATATTCTATATCCCTCATTTTTTCAGTTCTTGCCTTTACTTCTTTTTTTGCTTTGCGGATTTCCAACTCTGCACTTTTCTTTTCGTTACGGGCTTTGGCTTCTGCCTGTTCCATCTTTTTCTCTGCTTCTTTCTGTTTCTTCTGTGCTTCATCTACTGCTTCAACAGATGATTTATTCACCTGTATCTGCAGTTTAGAGTTCTGGTTCCGAACGTCTCTTATTTCTTCTTCGAGCTGCTCTTGCTCGCTCCTGCTCTTCAAACCATTCCTGTTCCTCAGATCGTCGTTGCTCTGCTGAAGCGATTGATTCAGCTTCTGCGTTTCGGACAATTCGATTGTCAGACGCTGAATTTCTACGGTTGATTTCCGAACTTCTTCTCGCAATCTCTGCCTGTCGGATAAGATCTTCAGTTTCTCTTCTTCCAGTGTCTGTATCTGCTTTTTCTGTGTTCGCATGAACTCTTTCGCTCTCTCGAAACTCTGTACGAGAATATCCCTCTCCACTTTGAGCTTGATCGGTGATTCCTCTGGCATCTGCAATGGCTGCGTCAAGCTCTCTGTAATAGTTTCTGAGTTCTTCGTCTGCTCTGCTGTCTCTGTCGAATGCAACTCTGGATTTTTCCCTATTTCCATTAAATTCATTCTCCAATCCCTCCTTACTGATATCCAGATGAAATGTTTTTGACAGATTGCTGTCTCGCACTTTCTTTCCATCCTGATTCTGAAAAGTAATGTGCTTCCGTTTCTCTGTCCAGTTTACATTCCATCCAAACTGTTTCATTTTTTCTATAAACTTTTCTTTGCTGATACAATTTTCCAGTGCCTTTAATACCGCCATTGCACAGTCCGCTACAAAACTGTCCTTTACCTGTTGACGGAACAGGTTATATTTATCTTTACTCCATGCAATGACTTCCCCTTTTTCAATCTGTCTTCTATCAAAGTGCTTTCCTTTCTCGACAACTGTCAGTCCACGTTCTCGGCACATCTGATTGGTAAGCTGTTTCATACGTTCCAGATCCTTTTTGGTGTTATGCAGTTTTCTTCCATCTTCATAACTCACTGAATTAGTAACCAGATGGCAGTGGATATGATCTTTATCCTTATGCACAGCCATTAAGGTCTGGAATCCACTGAACCAATTTTCTGCAAACTCTTTTCCAAATTCTAATGCCTGCTCCGGAGTAATCTGCTCGTCCTTATGCCAGGAAATAATGTTGTGAGCGTACATTCTCCCAGAATCTTTATCCCACATCTTCTTTTCTTCTAAAAAGGTTCTATACACCAGATCATAGTTGATCTCATCATGGCAGTACGGACCTGTTACATAAGTAAGCAGTTCACCTGTCTTGTCCTGTCGCAAAACATATTCGATACAATTTCTCATTGCTCCATGTGTATTTGTCCGCTTATTAATCGTCTTATTAATAGCCATATCTTTTCACTCTCCTTCCTGTATTTGAGAATATTTTTGTTGAGATAATACAGAATATCTTCCCTTGGCATAAAACCATCCGTATTCATTTTTCTTGCAATCTGATTCAAATTCGTAGCTGCACCACGAAGCTGACTAAGTATCTCTGCAAAAATCTGATTCAGCGTTTTCAGTTCTTCCACTTCCTCTGCGGAAGCAATTTTTAAACCTGCTATTGCATGAATTACAACCGCCTGCTGAGTCTGTCCAGACTCCTTTACTTTATTTTGGAGCAGATCATACTCTGCTTTATTCATTCGTATCGTTACTGTATAATTTCGTTTTCGCATAAATCTTTGTCTCCTTTCTCCACTCTATCTTTTTTATAAATCATTCATAACCTTTCCGGCTGGTAGATTAGCAGGGGATATATAAGGGAGTGCAACGCTCCCTTATATAGGTGCAGGACAGCATCCTAGTCAATCAGTAAGTGTTCCGTAGGAATGTCCGGTGGATATTTCGCAGGGATACTTACGCCATTGACGTGCCGGGGTTCCAAGGGGCAGAGCCCTCTGGCAATTTTAGGAACAGCCCAAAGGCTGGCTCCGGTGCAGAGTGGCTTGCCACTTTGCGAAACTTGCCTGTCATCTCCCCACCACTGAATTAGCACCAGTCAAGTAACATTTCTCCTCTGCGTTATCCAACCTAAATAGAGATGACGGTGGTTTTGTGGTGCAGGAACTGACTGTGGAAGAAAGAGAAAAGCTCCCCTTTCGATAGATTTTCTCTTTCTGAAACAGGCTGTTCGTGCATCACTCCGATGCGAAGTATCGGACAATCATGTGCCGTATCCGGCACTCTATTCTTTTCTTCACCTTGCTTGTTCAATCCACCCATCTGCCAACGCTTTTCTGTTATATTTTCCTGTTATTTCTGTCTTTCTTTTTCTGGATCTCTTTCCAGCTCTGCTAAAAGACATAAAAATAGCAGTCATAAACATTTCTCCAATTCATAATGTCTGAAATGTCGCCACTGCCATTGTCTTTTTCTGCTATTCTGTTTTTGTAAAGCTGTTCCTTACTGTCAATCTTATTCTCTGTTACTGTTATTCTGCAGTCAACTAAAAACTATCTGCAAAATCCAGTGCAGCATCCATATCAGCTTCTTTCTCCCAGTCCAGATTATCTTCTGCGATCTCTCCATCCGTTTTCTCCATTGTTAGTGTTCTGTCCGACAGATTAATTTCTCCTACCGATTCTTTTACAAACGGTACAAGCATTTCCATCAGATTCTTCGCTATAGCCATCGGGGCAGATTCTTTCACTCCATCCCGGACAGCTGTTTCCACTCTTTCCAGAAAAGCATCTTCCTTTTCTCTGGTTTCCAGATACGGATCTGCTTCATTCCTGTACTCTCTGGAAAAATAATCGTTTAAAGCAACTACAACTGCTCTGGTGTACGATTTATATCTTTCCCTGTCCATCGTCTGCAAATATTCCCATGCCTGCCTGTCCTGTTCATCACAAAGATTCAAACGGATATTTGTATTGATGATTTTTCGTTCTTTTCTCATACAAGCATCCCTCCGTTTCTCTGGATCTTCCTTACAGTCATTGCTTCATAGCCTTTCGCTGTAGCACAGATGTCCCGTACAATCGTCACCCGGCTCTTGTCATATTCCCCAAAATTCTGGATCATACAACCGCCACCACCGACCACATACAGACGCATCAGTTCTGGATTATATTCCCGTTCTCTCAGCTTATGGAAGATTTCTTTCGTATAATCTCCGGCAGCTTTACGAATGACTGACAGATATTTCTCACCAATATCTGCTGTCCCGGTACGGATCACCTGCTCAATCACCAGATCGTCCACCACTGTTCCCAGTTCTTTCAACAGGGATTCCCTTACAGCAAGCACACACTGATGCGTTCCATATTTCTCTGTAAAGCATTTCTTCTCTAATGGACGGGAATTGTTGATATACATGATGTTCATAGTTCCGTTTCCAATATCCACAAGCATGTTGATTCCTTTGAAATCCTGTAAGCGGTAAAAGGCTGCTGCAAACCCCTGTGGGTAAATATCAGCTCCTGCAAACTCTACATGGTAGTCTTTGTTACGGAATGTAAAATCCACACTTTCATTCTGAAGAAGATATTTCTGAAAGTCTTCTTTCTGTGTAGCTACCCAGGTAAGAGGAAGTCCGGCTGCGATATGTACCGTTGCCCGGTTCATACCTTTCCCATCAAGTTCTCTTGCGATAGCCGCCAGTGTCAGCACATAATAGTCCTCATCCTGCGTTTTCTCTGCACAGAACTCCTTGTGTTCCTCTCCGATCTGGTAATACATGCCATTGTAAACAAGAAGATTATTCTGAAAGATTGGCTCCTTGTCATATCTGGCTACACCGGATGGGAAACATCTGGTAGCTGTTTTCATGTTTCCATACCCATGATCAATCCCGGTCACCATAACTATTTCATTATTGTTGTTTTTCATCATTCTCATAATCATACCTCACACTTTCTTAATTCTTTTTTTACTTTTTCCCAAATTCGGGAAAAACCTATATTTGTATCAGCTAAAACGTTGATACATGAAAAAGGGCAGTCAGTGTAAAAAAAGCAAAATTTTATGTACTCTGGCAGCCATCTTTGTTATTTCTCCTGCTCCGGTAACATTTCTTTTTGCTTATTTTGCCCTAAATGCCCTTAATTCCCTGATTCATATTTAACTGTAACTGTTTAAAATCTGTATCTGTTTCTTCAAAAGGTATTCTTTCTTCTGGATCTACAGGACAAAAATCTTCTTCCTTAACTGCAATATCCTGATAATAGAACTCACCATTGTACTGCTTCAGAAGGAAACCTTTATCCGTCATATTCCTGAAAAAGTTGGACTTACCATGCCCCTGTCTGCCATTCTCTTTGCAATATTCCTCATACATATGGAACACTTCACTTCGTTTCAGACGTTTTCCTTTGGTATGCACCAATGACTCATCAATAAAAGCACAGATACTGTCAGATGACCGCTGTACCTCTCTTACACATTCTTTGCTGTGTTCGCTCTCCGTGAACTTTCCCTGTTCGTACAGATTTTTCAATGCAATCATCGCCATATGAATTGAATAATCGGATTCTGCCTGTACCTTTTCCTTTAAGTGCAGATCTTTTTCACCACTTTTTACTACCCGGTTCATATCAAGAATCAGTAGTCTACGATAAAAAGCATCTGATTTATCCTCAAGATTCTGCGGCATTTCATTGGTAGAAAAAAGCAGCTTCGCATAAGAGTGAAAATGGATTGCATCCTGTCCCTTTTTCTCATAGATCAGTGTATCTTCACCGACTGCTTTCTTTAATACATCTGTGTTCTCCATTGCTTTGCAGGGAATATCTGCACAAGCATTTAACAGCTTTCCGTACATTCCAGTCGCATAGAATCGTTTATTTAAATCCTGTAAAGAAATACTGGACATATTAGTGATTCCAACTACATGCTGGATCAGCGATACTGCCACAGACTTTCCGGTTCCACCATTTCCTTTCAGTGTAAGGAATTTCTGAAACTGCGTATCCTGTGTCATGCAGTATCCAAAATACTCCCAGAATGTCTGCTGTTCTTCTTTGTTAGGAAGAGACGATGCAAGATACTTTTTGATATTTTCTCCACCCTGCAACACCTGCTCCTTGTCCTCCGGATAATAGGGAAATGGTATCTGATTGATTGTCAGATAATCTGGATTGTGTTCCAGCATTTCACCCGTAACCGGATCATAATATCCATTTTTGAAGTTGATCCACCGCACAGGCTGTTTATTTAGTTCATATGCCTCTCGGTGAACTTTTGGCTGTGTGATCAGCAGATTATAGATTCTTTTGATCACTCCACTCTGTACCTGATCTCGATAGATCAGCTTCTGGATACGGTATTTCATTCTTACCCCATCATGGTCTTCCATGAAAACGCCATGCTCATAATAATACGGTGTGATTCCTACCACAAAAAACTGAACATTCTCCACCAGATAATCTACAATCTCCATATCCCGGACACCTTTCACATTTCCTTTTGCATCAAATAAGTGAAAACGACTCAGTTCCGGTTCTTCTCTCGGATCTCGTTCAAAACGCAGAATATACTGTTCCAGTAATTTCTCAACTTCTTTCTGATTATCCAGTTTGCCAAGATACTCTTTCTCTTTGAACAACTGCCAGCCTGCTTTTCCGTCGAGACCAGCGTCTTTGAAAAATGTCTGTAACTTATCATTCATCCACTTCACCGTACAGGCAGTCACATAATGATAGGCACTCTGACAGCTTCCTGTAAACTGAATAGCTCTCATTTCTTCTATAAAGGAATCTGCACTGAAATAATATCCGTCATCTTCCTGCACCAGACAAAGTGCCTGATAACCTGACATCACAATATTCAGTGCGATATCCTGATTGTCCACCAGAAAGATATAGGTCTGTGCTGTCCCTTCTGGATTGGTATCCATATAATGCTTCAAAAACTTCTTGTTCAAACTTATCACTTCCTTTCAGGCAAAGAAAAAGACGCAAGCCATATTTTATGACTCACGCCTTACTTCACTCACAATATTCTATTTTTATCAGTTACTGCCAGATTAGTTACTGGCAATCCTTATACATAAATCAATTCCTTGAGAATAATCTCCTCCGCAATCGCTCTGTGCTGATTGGCAGCTCTTACCCATGCCATCTGGTCTTTCTCCTTATCCGGCAGCGGTTCTTTTTCTTCCAACTGTTTCAAAATTACCTCCTCCCGTTCCCTAGCTGCCTTGTCCACTTCCAGAAGATGCTCTCCAATGGTATCCTGTAAAAGCATCACCTGATACGTTGAATTTCGATGGTTTTTCAGATAATCTCTGCGTAAGAATCCATATTTGCCAAGTTGCTCCATCTGCTCACCGGATTTATAGGTGAGATTCGGGATCAGGTATTCATTTACATTTGTATAAGTCAGTTTCATATTACTGTGACCTCTCTTTCGTTTAAACTTTTATCTGTAACAAAACCAGATGTTCATGTTACGTCATTGCTACAAATCTTTCTTTCCATATCATTTTGAATCCAACCCGGGCAGATTTTCTTCAAAATCATGGTGAAAGTGCTTCGTTTCTGTGTCGGAAAAATGAACGGAAACACTTGATTTTACTGACTTTCTTCAATGTAACCTTATTATAACGTCCTCCCCCCACCCGATTAAGTCATTTGGCAACTTTTCCGATCCTTGCAAGGCTTTTGCACCACGACGGAGATAGGCTTTTAGTTTTTCGCCATAGAGGTAGGGATCTTTTCGGCGGGTGATTCCCCATTCCATAAGGAGGGCGGCTGCACCGGTAACGAAAGGCGTGGAAAAGGAAGTGCCAGTGAAGGATGCATAGCCTCCACCAGAGCGGGGAGCATAGATATCAACACCGGGAGCGACAAGGTCGGGTTTTGGATAGGGGAGGGCACGACAGCCGCGGCCAGAGAAATCAGCATAGGTGTTTTGACGGGCGTCGTAGGCGCCGACGCTGATCACGCGTCTGGCAGTGGCAGGGATTGTAAGGGTTCCCTGAGGACGTGGAAGATAGAAGGCTGTGCCTGGGTTTAGCGTTTTGCCACCTGGAAGCCACAGGAAATATTCCCCGTTTTTTATATTTCTTGCTGCTAAGATTATTTTCCACACACCGCTGTCTACATAGGGGGTTTTCTCATCCTGCGGCAGAAAATCCACATAAATCTCCTGCGTCACATGATACGGTGCCGGTTTTCCATAATAAATCAGAAGTTCCGTATTTCCCGCCTGCCAACGCTGGGCGCCCAGTGTTTCAAAAAGGGGGCCAACACGCTCCCCGGCTGGATGTTCCAGATAGATTTCCATCTCATCTTCGTAATTTTTCCAAAGCTGCACATTCAAGGTTGGCTCAAAGGCACCAACCCCAAGTTCAATTTCCTGGATTTCACCTGGCGAAAGCTTTCCTCCGGTATGCAGAGCATCATTTCCATTGTTGCCCATTCCTACACAGATCACATTTTTCCCCATGCCGGACACATTGTCCAGGTAAGTTTCCAGCAGAGAATCGCCTCTGTGTGAGCCATAATTATTTCCAAAGCTTAAATTGAGCGCGATTGGTCTTCCAAGCCGTATAGCCTGCCGAACCAGATAATCTACACCTTGCATCAGCTCTGTAGTTCTTGGAAAAGAGTCCTGTCTTGGAATACCCATTTTCACAACCAGAAGGTCACTTTCATATGCCACACCCCGGTTCACTGCCCCACGGGAAAAATCGCTGCCAGCTGCCACTCCAAGCACAGCGGTTCCATGACCGCTTCCATCTTCAGACGGAACAAGGCGCCGCCCCTCCTGCACAGAGAGGGACAACGCCTCATTGATTTCCTCATTGGTATATTCAGTTCCTGTTGCATAGCCCTCCGGGGGATTACCGGGAATGCTCTGATCCCACAAACGCAGAATCCTGGACTTTCCATCTGCTGTAAGAAATGCAGGATGCCTGTAATCCACCCCGGAATCCACAATTCCGATCAACACGCCGCGCCCTGTCAGCTGCAGATTCCCCGGTTCATCGCGCTGTACCTGGGTAATACAGCTTGCCTCTTTTGAAAAAAGATCTTCAAAATACAGACGGGTGGGCTTTTCTATAAATTCTATCTGGGGACGTCGGGAATATTCTTCCAGCATACTTTCAGGAAGCGTCACAATGGCATACCCGCCAAGGAGAGGAACCACGGAAATTCCGGATCCACCAAGCAACGCCTCAACAGAATCACCCATTTCACTATACTTCACAATAATTTCCCACTTTCGTGTCTGCTTCTCATACCCCACATTCAGATTTCGGGATTTCTCTCTTTCCTCTTCTGTGGCATCCAGCGCAAGGTTCAAAAGATTATCCAGCTTCTGATCTGGCATATTTCCTCCATTTTGCAGCATATGCATACTCAGAATATACTTATCTTTAATTTACGCCAACCCGTTTTAAATAATACCTCAGCCTTCCTATTATATTTCAGAGCGTGTTTGAAAATCATTCCCACCATCTGTACTCCCTGCTTTATGGAAATTTTTTGCAGAAAGCCTTTTTCAAACACGTTCTAAACCCTCTGTAGATTTTCAAATACCAGTTATTTTTCCTCTACTTTCACCTTTTTCAGCAGAAAAATCATCACCAGCAGCACCACTGGGAAAATCAGTCCTACGCCCATACCCACGCGGATATTATCTCCTGCATTCTGTGTGACACGCCCCACGATTCCAGGGCCTATGCTGCCTCCAAGGTCTCCTGCCATGGCAAGAAGGGCAAACATGGCGGTTCCGCCGGCTGGAAATTTCTTAGAGGAAATACTGATGGTACCAGGCCACATGATTCCAACAGAAAATCCACAGACAATACAGCCGATCAGTCCTGCTGCCGGATTGGAGGACAGAGATGCAAGAAGATAGCAGAATACGCATAAAATTCCGGAGCCTGCCATAAATTTCATCAAGTCCATTTTATCTCCGTATTTTCCAAAGATCATACGGCTGATTCCCATCGTAATGGCAAACATGCAGGGACCGGCCAGGTCTCCGATGGTCTTTGACAGTCCCAGTGCCGCCTCTGCATAGGCAGATGCCCACTGGGACATGGACAGCTCTGATGCCCCTGAACACACCATCAGACACACGGCAATCCAGAACACAGGCTTACGAAACAGTTCCCTGATCTTCATGCCTTCCCCTTCATCCACCAGATGTTCGATGGGACAGGTGGCAAAGTTGTAAACATTAACGGCCGGAACGATTGCCCACAAAACTGCCAGCCACTTCCAGCTGTCCATTCCAAAAACTGCGAAAAACAGGGTGGAAACTGCAATGGTTCCCACAGAGCCCCAGCAGTAGAAGGAATGAAGAAGACTCATGGTCGCTTCTTTATTTTTGAAAGGACATGCTTCCATAATAGGACTGCACAGCACTTCAATCAGTCCGCTTCCAACAGCATAAACAATAACACTGATGATAATTCCCATAAAAGGATCTGGCAAAAGCTCCGGAAGAAATGCCAGCCCCACCAGTCCTAAAGCGGAACTGATCTCAGAGGTTACAATGCACACGCGATATCCGATTTTGTCCACAAATCGGGCACAAAACAAGTCAACCAGCAGCTGGGTAAAGAAAAAGCAGGTGGAGATCAGTGCAATATTTCCAAGGGAAATATGATAATCTGTGTGAAATTTCAGAAACAGCAAAGGTGCAAAATTTGCTGCTATAGCCTGGGTGATAAAGCCCATATAACAGGCTCGTTTGGTTTTCTGGTAATTTGGCATGATTGGTTCTCCTTTTTTTCTTCTTTAAAGAAGATTTTTGTCTTATTGGATTATATTATATTTAAATGTGTTTTTCATTGGATTATTTCTGATTTTTATTGTATAATATCGTAAAAACATTAATTTTCTATTTTTTCGGGGCACTTCCCAGAGCGGTTCGAAAAAGGTTTTCTGCAAAATATACCGCAAAGTGGGACGAGCAGATTGCGGGAATGATTTTCAAACAGGCTCCAGGTCTCGATTTGAGGATAAACAAGATATGAAAGAAACCAACGTATATACCAAAATTATTACCGACGAAAATTTAATGGAGACCATTCCCCACGGAAGCCAGGACTATCCCTTTCGCTACTATTATGAGCATTTAGCCCAATTTGATTTTAACTGCATAGACTGGCACTGGCATACGGAGCTGGAATTTGTGTATATTCAATCTGGAACCGTAACTGCATGGATTGGGGAAAAACAGCTGGAGCTGCCAGCTGACAGCGGCATTTTTATTAATTCCAAATTCCTTCACCGTTTTTCCTCTCCTGTGGATGCTGTCATCCCAAACTTTCTCTGCATGCCCTCTTTCCTTGCAGCTACAGACAGCTATATTTACCAGAATTATGTGAAGCCTATCATTTCTTCGAATATTCCTTTTTGGATTTTTCGCAGGGAGATTTCCTGGCAGACCAAAGTTCTTGATCTTATGAAGCAGATTATTTCTGCGCAGACTTCCGGTTCTTCCTGCCATCTTCTGACCTTTGCCCTTATGCAGCAGCTCTGGCTGGAAATATACAAGCATACAGACCTTTCCACTACACCGGAAATCACAGGACAGTTCTCAGTAAACCGCGCAAGACTCCAGCTGATGATGCAGTTTATTCACGAAAATTACAGAAGAAATCTTTCCCTGGATGAGATTGCTGCACAGTCTATGATCAGCAAAAGCTCTGCCTTAAATCTTTTTCGGAGCTATCTTCACATCACGCCGGTTAACTATCTAATAAACTATCGGCTGAAACAGGCTGCCCTTCTGCTCTCCCATACAGAGAAAAAAGTCAGCACCATTTCAGCCGAAACCG
This sequence comes from Ruminococcus sp. 1001713B170207_170306_F1, assembly GCF_015668065.1. Taxonomy (NCBI): domain Bacteria; kingdom Bacillati; phylum Bacillota; class Clostridia; order Eubacteriales; family Oscillospiraceae; genus Ruminococcus; species Ruminococcus sp. 1001713B170207_170306_F1. Next base: position 43,501 of record NZ_JADPEX010000025.1, read on the forward strand.
GTTTTCACAATGTAGATTATTTTTGCAGAGCCTTCAAAAAGCACTACCAGGTGACACCTGGGGAATATCGAAAAGAAAAGTGGGATAAATAGCTGTTATTTGTTATTTTTACATTTCGCATTCAGTGCATTCACAACAGCGTCATAAAGCGGTTTCGCCTGCGGTGCAGCCCCAAGCAGCTCTGCCACTTCATAAACACCATATGCGGTTGCATACAGGCGGACTTTCTTTACCTTTTTATCAAGTACAAATGTCTTTCCAAATACCGGGAACGTGTGATCAAGGTAACAGAATCCTTATTCTCCCAGAGACACAGTCTGGCTCATGAGTGGTCACCTCCATCTGGTAATTTATTTAAACTCAGTTTAGCATGTTGCCATATGTAAAACAAGTTAGATCGTCACATAAAGATAATTGAACACCAGCTTTCTCTGATACTCATAATACTTCGCCTTTTTCTTGATCATTTCCATTACAGCACGGTCAACCTCGTCACCGCGAAGGTCGAAGGGATTGTAGGAATTGACATTATCCCGGATCCGCAGGATGCATTCACCGTTGTTGTCCATTACTTTTACGGATACATAATATTTCTTATCTGTTTCGCCGATACCAAATTTCATAATATTCAGAAGCAGCTCCTCCACGATCAGATGGATAAAGAAGGACTGTTTAAAATCAAGTTCCCATTCATCGCACAACCCTTCCAGATTCTGGGACATTTTTTCCATACTGCCTTCCTCGATGGGATAATATTCCTCAAAAACCCGGTTGGTAAAACTGTATTTTTCTTTTATGTAATCTTTTATTTTTCCAAATATCTGTATTGCAAAAACCAGCAGCAGGCAAACTCCCTCACTTATTACATACACAAGCGCAAGCCCTACGATTCCCTTTTTCTCAATCAGTAAAAATCCGGCCACCAGCATGAGAATGAAGTTACGTAAAACAGATAACCCGGAAGCATATCTTGTCTTTCCTATTGTTTGCCAGAAGGACGTGGTTACCACATTCACTCCTGCCAGAGCCACGCTTAATGCATAAATACGAAATGCGGTCGCTGCTGTTTCCAGTGCCGGACCATCATTCAGACCGAAGAATATCAGTATGTTTTTTGCCCCGGCTGCAAAAAACAATGCCATAATCATTCCTGCTGCTGCAACAATCCGCAGTCCATCGTGATACACCGCCATCATTCCTTTCCAGTCCTTCTCTCCGCCTAAAATGGAGATAACCGTAGAAGCAGCAGCTCCGGCACCGTCAAACATAGCCCCCGGAATGGTACTCATGGTATAAATAACACCAAATACAGCCACAGAAAAAGTGCCATTTTCTGAGTTTCCCTTTAACAGCATAGTATTAAACACCAGCATAACCACCGCCTGAAAAATAAATGCAGAGCCTACGCCAAATCCATTTTCCACATATTCTTTGATCTCATTTCCTGTAGGAATGTGAAAATGAAAGCTTAAAAGCGCCTGCTTGTTCCAAAAATGAGTAAGCAGAATCAGAGTTCCTACTGTTTCCGCAATACATAAAGACGCCGAAGCCCCAACAAGTCCCCAGTTCAGCACTTTCATAAATAACAGATCCAGGCTTAAATTGGTGACAATAACGCCAGCAGAAGAAATGGCAGCCAGCTTTGGTGCTCCGTCTGTCCGCACTGCTATGGAAAGAATATTATATACCACATAAATTGGGGCAAAAGCAAACACTACCGTCAGATACTGCAGGGCCTGTGGCAAAAGCTCCGGTGTGGCACCAAGCAGACTGCATAATGCGCTGCGAAATATGAGAGATACTGCTGCAAAAAGCACACCTGTTATCAAGCCTGCACTTAACACGGAGCCAAAAATCCGATTTGCACCTTTTAGATCTGCTTCACCGAGTTTTTTCCCAATTAAGACGCCTGCACCGCCTCCTAAGGTGATCCCCATAAGTAAATAAAGCAGAAATACCGGTGTTGCAATGTTCGCCACAGCCAGGCCGGTACTGCCTATAAAATTTCCTACCAGAGTAGCATCCACAAGGGTGGATACGGTAACCCCAAGAGAAGAACATACTCCCCAGAATAAAAAGGTTCTGTATGCACTTTTTGCATAGTTTGTTTCCATATAATTTTCCTCCTGCCCATCACTTCCCAATAATAAAATTATATCGTTCATTTCTGTTTAAAACAATACTATTTTTATATGAAAGTCAGCTGTTCCGCGCCTATGGCACTCCCACAGCTGCCGACCGCATTCGTAATCCGGGCTATCGCCCTACTTACTCATACGGTCTAGCCCGTCCGATACCCAAGAATTCGCTGATGCAAGCATGGCTCATTCTTGGTTGCCGTCCAGGACTTTCATAGCAAGTAAAAAAACGAGCCATCCTCCACAAACGCAGATTCCTGCATTCATGGTTCGGACGGCCCGTGTAATTTTACCGAATAAAGTAAGTCCCCTGCTGGGGTTGCGAATATCCGCTTGACTTTTTAGATTTCAGCTAATTTCAGCAGATCCGGAATCTTGGACTCCCAGCCAAGTGCCATGATATGAACACCCTGGCAGTATGGCTTGCACTCTTTGATAATACGTGCAGCGATCTCAACACCGGTAATTCCAGCTTTTGTCTTTTCTTTGTCAGCCTTCAGTTCCTCAATCATCTCATCCGGAACATGAATGCCGGCAACATTGTTATTCATGAATTTCGCCATTCCAGCGGACTTCGGAATAATAATTCCAACCTGTACAGGTTTTCCGAACTGTTTTGCTTTTTCCATAAATTTGATAAATTTCTCCGGCTCAAATACAGCCTGTGTCTGGAAATAATCAGCACCAGCAGCAACCTTTCTCTCCATCTTTGCAAGCTGTGCATCGACAGAATCACTGCATGGAGAAACAACAGCACCCTTGGAGAATTTCGGAGGCTCTCCAACAAGCTGGTTTCCACCAAGATCTACGCCAGACTCCAGAAGCTTCACTGTGTGAAGAAGAGATACGGAATCAAGGTCGAATACCGGTTTTGCCTGAGGATGATCGCCCATTTTAGTATGATCACCGGTAAGACAGAGAATATTGTCAATACCAAACATAGCTGCGCTGAGAAGATCAGACTCCAGAGCGATACGGTTTCTGTCACGGCATGCAAGCTGGAAAATGGGATTCATGCCTGCATCTTTAAGAACCTTACACATTGCAAGAGATCCAAGACGCATAACAGAAGACTGGTTATCTGTTACGTTAACTGCATGAACACCTGTAAGGTATGTTTTGGCTTCTTCTACCAGCTCATCTACATGGATTCCTTTCGGCGGTCCTACTTCTGCTGAAACTGCAAATTCACCACGATCGAATAATTCTTTCATTTTCATATTATATTTGCTCCAATCATTAAAAATTTAGGATTAACCTTTTATTTCACTTCATCATCTGTAGCAAAATTGTGGATCTGTGTCGGGCATTTCAGCACATCAAGGCGTCCAATCTCTTTCAGGCGTCTGTAAATACGCTCCCATCCACACTCCATCTCACTGTCCACTTCGCATTTTCCATTCTTGGAACCGCCGCACTGGCCATTCACAAGGCTCTTGGAACATGCTGTGATCGGGCAGATTCCACCTGTCAGATTCAGATAACACTCACCGCACTGATCGCATTTATATTCTAATGGTGTCACTCCCTGGAAACCAGGTACCGGATATGTATCACAGGCAGCACAGACCATCTTATCTTCCAGATATTCAGAAATTGTCTGCACACCAACACCACAGGAAAATACAAGAACCATATCTGCTTCCTGAATTTTGCTCATATGTTTCTGAAGACGCAGCTCCATATTTTCCGGATTACAAATATAATCAGTAGTCATAATTCCTGTCACATTTCCTTCAGCGGAAAGCTCCTTCTGAAGTTCAACAGCTTCTTTTTCCGGAAAATGAACCTCTTTACATCCATGACAGTTAATAATGAAAACTTTTTTTCCGGCTGTCAGTGATGTGATTGCTTCTTTTGCTTTTAACTGGGTAATCAACATATCACTTCATCCCCCTTACTGCATTTTTTCCGGCTTTAATACTGTCGATGATCGGAATCTTGGAAGAACAGATATACTGACAGCATCTGCACTCAACACAATCCATAACATTCATGTCCTTCATGCCCTGCCAGTTCTCGTCTTTGGCATATTTTACAAAGTACAGCGGAGACAGCTCCATCGGACAGACATCTACACAGCGTCCGCATTTGATACATGGCTGCTCTTTGGTCTCATCTGTATCAATTGCAATGATACCGTTGGATCCCTTCATCATAGGTACATCCAGTGTATTCAGAGGGAATCCCATCATAGGTCCGCCCATCTTAACCAGAACATCCTCATCTGTAAATCCACCACAGTAGTCAATCAGCTCTCTTACGCTTGTACCAATTTTGATGATAAAGTTTCCAGGATTCTTGATCTTCTCACCTGTAACAGTTGCAACACGCTCAATCAGAGGCATTCCTGTCTGGATTGCGTCTGAAATTGCCTTTACTGTACTGATATTATCTACTACAACACCAACATCTGCCGGAAGACCGCCGCTTGGAACAATTCTGCCCATAACACGCTTGATCAGAGTTTTCTCAGCGCCCTGTGGGTATTTGGTTCTGGCAACAAATACTTCCATATCTCCGATATTGGCAACTTTTTCCTGCATTAATTCAATGGCATCCTGCTTGTTATCCTCAATAACAATGATACCCTTCTGGGCACCGGTTGTCTTAAGAACTGCTCGCAGACCAAAAATAATATCATCTGCATACTCAAGAAGTACTCTGTGATCGGCTGTCAAAAGCGGTTCACATTCGCATCCATTGAGAAGGATGGTATCAACTGGTTTCGCCGGTTTCAGCTTGACACAGGTCGGGAAACCTGCACCACCCATACCAACGATTCCTGCTTCACGAATGATATCAATGATTTCATCCGGAGTAAGCTTGTCAAGGTCTCCATGTGGCTGTACGGATTCGTGCAGAGTATTTTTTCCATCCGATTCAATAACAACAGCCATCACTTCACTGCCTCTTGTGCCGTGCATACGAGGTTCAACAGCAACTACTGTTCCGCTTACGCTGGAATGTACAGGAGCGCTGATGAATCCGGCAGCTTCGCCGATCTTCTGACCGACTTTTACTGTATCACCAACCTGAACGATGGGATTCGCCGGAGCACCCAGATGCTGAGACATGGAAATTACAACCGTCTTCGGATCCGGGAACTTCTTAAGAGCAATGTGCTCACTGAATTCCTTGCGCTCTGACGGATGAACACCACCATAATAACCATCCAGTCTGTTTTCTCTGATTGATTTCACATAATCATTGATCACCTTGAAATTAACCTTGGAGAAATCACGAACCTGTACGGGCTGATTAAGGAATTCTTCCAGACGTCCCTGTTTCGCCAGTCTCTGGTAAATTTTCTCCCATGCGCAGTCCTTATTGGGATCTACTTCGCACTTTCCATTCTTTGCTCCTCCACACTGACCATTCACAAGACTCTTGGAACAGTCAACGATGGGACAGACACCACCGGTAATATTCAGATAACACTGTGCACATGCATCACAGCTCTTCTTGGTAAGTGCCATGCCATGATGCCCTCTGTAGTTAAGGGTATTGCTTGCAGCAACAACCGGCTTACCTGCCAGATCCGCAACAGTCTGAATACCAAGACCACAGGAAATTACTACCACATTCTCTGTTCCTTCCGGAAGCAGATCCTGCAATTTTCTTTCTGTGTGCATTTTATTGCATAAGAAATCAACTTTCGCACTACCTGTGACAGTCTTTCCCTGCTCCTTTGCAAACTTCAGGAATTCATCGCAATCCGGTTCCTCAACCGTCTCAAATTCCTTAAAGCACTTATTACAGGCAATCACAAACAGGTTGTCCTTGCCGTTCAGCACTGATGCAAGCTCATCACTGCTTTTCAGCTTGTACTTAGTATAATTTTCCAATTGCTCACCTTCCTTATAATAGAAATTATATTCTTATACTATCTGTTCTTATCCGTTCCCTCCACAAAAAACTTATAAAAGCAGATAAATAAGTTACTGTTTTTTTCCTATATAATATAACATAAACTGACTATTTTATCCAGACTTTGTAACTATTCTTAACCATACTGTTTTTATTTTTTACAAAATCATTCCTGGATGTGTTATAATTGGGATATCTGTTGAATAACCGTTAATAAAGATACTTATGAGGTGTAATATTTATGAGATACAAAGATGAATTCCATATCGCATCCACAGCGGTTCTGCTTAGTATGGCTATGTTTGGAATTTCCGTAGTGGTTCCCAAGGAGAGCCGTGTTCCCACAGCCAAGACCACTTTGACAGAAGCACCGGAAACTGCAGCTGAACAGGCTGAACAGGCTGAATTTCCGATTTACAGCCAGGACAGCAACTATGACAGTTCTTACGATAGCAGCCAGAACGATACTTCTTATGACAGCAGCCAGGTAGACGGCAGCTATGATAATTCAGATACGGATTCCTCTGACAGTGGTCAGATTACTTATCCTACAGAAGATTCCGAAGACAGTTCAGGAAGCGACACTACCGATAATACCGATATTCCTGATTATACAGAGGATCCTTCAGAGGACTACGGAACAGAAGACAGCGGAGACCTTGATTATACAGAGGATGGCTCTGGTACCGGTTCCGATAATAGAGACAGCTCATCCGATACTTCCGGTCAGGATATTGAATACTATGAATAACAAAATCCCCGAAAATTTCGGGGATTTTGTTTTACCTGATCTTATTCAAAAATCCAAATGGTTCCTTATCTTCCAGAAAATGCATCAGCATATATGCCGTCATGATTGCTACATTCTCTTCCTTCAGAATCCGCTTCACTTCCTCGCGGTCCGCCAGAATCACTTCAATCTCTTCCGTATCTTCCTGTGCCTTGGAACTGATTTCGCCGCTGGCATATCCATATACAGTCGCACAAGACTCGTCTGTCATTCCTACAGTAGTGAAATAGGGCTTCTGGTAAGCTTCTGCTACCGGAATAGGATCAAGCTTCAGTCCGGTTTCCTCGTACATTTCACGAATTGCGCCTTCATGGTAATTCTCATCTGGCTCTACCAGACCAGCTGGAAATTCATAAATATAATCACCTAATGTATAACGATACTGGCGAATCAACACCACTTTGTCATGTTTTTCGCCATAAATGCTATAAATGATCACACCGTCCGGATTGTTCTTATGTGTCACCATTTTCAGGCTGTCTACATCTTTTGCACGGGAAGACACAAAATAGTTTACCGGGGTATTGTGCACACTGGTGGCTTTTACATTATAAAGGTTTACATAACGATTATCTGTCTGTTTGGTAATGCTGTTGATTTTTCCCATAGGAACCTCTTTTCGTCAGTTCTTGCTGTTCTGGTCAGAGGTCTCGCTAGAGCGTGTTTGAAAAAGGCTTTCTGCAAGATGTGCGTCACAATTTGTGGGAGATTTTGTCCGGATAAGGGCGCCGTAGCGGGCTACGGCAACCGAATTCGGGCAAAATACACCGCAAAGTGGGGCGTGCAGATTGCGGGAATGATTTTTCAAACAGGCTCTAGATCTCACCAAGGAACAGAGAATCAGTCACCGCGAAGAATCACACGGATTCTTTTATAAATAAAGAACACGATCACTGAGGTTAATGTGTATTTGAATAAATTGAATGGTACAAGAATCATAATTGCAAAAGTAAGAAGGTTGGTTACACCGCTGTGTACTGCTGCACCCATTTCAATAAATGCCTGTACCGGCATTCCAAATGCCTTGCCGTATGCCGGAAGAAGTACAAATGCGTTTACAAAGCATGCAAGCACTGTGGTAAGAATTACACCTGCTGCCATACCTGCCACTGCGTGTGTTCTTGTCTTCTTATGCTGATAACGATAAATCAGTCCGGCTGGAACTACGTAAGAACAGCCAAAGAGGAAGTTTGCCACATCACCAACGCCTGCTGTCATAGTTCCCTTGGTTACCAGATGTACCAGAATCTTCACCAGTTCGATCAGTATACCTGCTACAGGTCCCATTGCAAAAGAACCGATCAGTGCTGGAATCTCAGAGAAATCCAACTGATAAAAGGACGGTGCCAGAAATGGCAGCGGTACCTCAAAATTCATCAACACACCTGCCACAGCACCTAACATTGCTACCTGGGCAATGGTTCTGGTGCGGCTTCGCTCCATTACGTTTCCATTTTTGATTACTTGTTCGCTCATACTCATTGCTCCTTAAATTATAATATTTAAAGAAAATTTCTGCAAGTATGGGATTAAAATGTTACCAGTAAACAGTAACGTTAAAATCACCACATAAAAAGCCCCGGAATCTCTTCCGGGGCAATGAGCACGTACAAAAAAATCAACCGATCTAAATATTCTGCGCGTTCTTCTCTCATCCAGACTTTACTGTCGGTTTTGGAATTTCACCAAATCAGCCGCCAAAGCGGGTCGCGGACTATACCGCCGGTAGGGAATTTCGATTTCCAAGGATTTCGATCACCCTGCCCCGAAGAAATTTTCTTTTCATGGTGGATTATACAATAGAAATAAGATAATTTCAATAGGAAATCTATTTGTACATCTATTTCATATTTTCTATTATATATCTATTATCATTTGTCTTTATTTGTCTCCACAACATGTACATCCATCTGTGGATACGGAATGGAAATTCCGTTGGCATCAAAAGATTCTTTGATTTTCTCATTGAGGCGCCATTTGATCTTCCAATATTTATCGGTGGGCACCCAGACGCGAAGGCCCATGACTACGGCGCTGTCAGCAAGTTCGTCTACAAAGACCAGCATGTCTTTGTCCGATTTGGTTCCGGGATCTTCCTGTAAAATGTGCTGCAAAAGCTTTTTTGCTTTCTTAATATCGGAATCATAGGAAATTTCCACTTTGATTTCCAGGTTACGCAAATTCTGCGCAGTTACATTGATAATGGTGCTGTTGGATAATTTTCCATTTGGAATGATTACGTGCTTATTGTCAATGGTGATCAGGGTCGTATAGAACATCTCAACCTTATATACGGTTCCCTCCGTTCCACCAGCCTGATCCTGTATAATATAATCTCCTACCTGAAAGGGCTTAAACAAAAGCAGCATAACACCGCCAGACAGATTCTCCAGACCGCCCTGCAAAGCAAGACCAATGGTAACGCCGGCAGTTCCCAGAAGAGCTGCTACGGAAGATTCCTTCACACCGAAATTAGTAGCTATATTAAAAATCAGAATCAGATACAGCAAAAATTTTCCAAAAGAACAGATGAACTGGGCAACCCCCATGTCTATACCGGCCTTTTCCATGGAACTCTTCGCAACCTTCAGAAGCCACTTGATCAGCTTTGTTCCCACATAAAACGCTACAATAGAAAGAACCACTTTCATTCCGAAGCTGATCAAATCCGGAATATGACCGTTAAAGTAAGCCTTGATCTGATCCCAGTTGGAGTTTACTTTATCCACTGTTTCCTGGACAGTCTCCTGAACTGCATTCTCTATAACCTGTCCTTCCAAATTCCCATCTCCTTTTTTCAGTCCTTTCCCACAAACAACTCTGTCCCTTATTATCCAAAAACTATTTCGTCCACTCCGCTCAAAATCGCAAAAGCGGCAGGAACTAATACCCATTTAAAACAGGGCAATCTGCCCTGTTTTCCACCGGAAATTCATTTTGGGAACAAATTATCCACCGCCTACTGCAAAACTCTCCACAGTATCAACTGCGCTGCCAGAATTAACGGCACACCCAGGCGAAATTTCCACTTTCTGGTTTTATGATGAAAAAACTGCATTCCAAGAAGAGCCCCAGCGGAACCGCCAATGACAGCCACCGCAAGAAGCTGAGCCTCTGGGATGCGCCACTGTTTTCTGATGGCTTTCCGCTTGTCCATGCCGTACATCCCGAAGGCTGCGATATTAACTAAAACCAGATACACAACAAAAATATTTTCTAACATTTTAATCCAACTCTCTAATTTCCCTGCCAAGCACGCTATAAAGCGTGTTTGAAAAAGGCTTTCTGCAAGGCAATGTCAAAAGAAGAGAAATAATGTTTTCCCTCTTCTCTTTATTTATTCAACCCTTTCATAGAAAGGCTGATCCGGTTCTTCTTCTCATCCACACCGAGAACACGAACCTCCACAACATCTCCGACGCTTACAGCTTCCAACGGATGTTTGATAAATTTTTCACTCATCTGGGAAATATGAACAAGTCCGTCCTGATGAACTCCGATATCAACGAAAGCTCCGAAATCGATTACGTTGCGGACAGTTCCTTTCAGGATCATACCCTCTTTCAGATCCTTAATATCCAGTACGTCTGTGCGGAGAATCGGCTTCGGCATCTCATCACGCGGATCTCGTGCCGGTTTCTCCAGCTCTTTTACAATATCCCTAAGAGTAATCTCTCCAATTTCCAGTTCATCTGCAGTCTTCTTGTAATCCCTGATCTGTCTGGAAAGTCCGGCAAGCTTGCCTCCTGCAATATCTTCAGCGGAATATCCCAGTTTCTCAAGAAGCCTGGAAGCCGCCTCATAGCTCTCCGGGTGAACGCTTGTCGCGTCAAGAGGATTGGAGCCGCCTGTAATACGCATGAAACCAGCACACTGCTCGAATGCTTTCGGACCAAGCTTCGCAACCTTCAGAAGATCTTTTCGGCTTGTGAAACGGCCATTCTCCTCACGGTAAACTACAATGTTCTTCGCAATAGCCTTGGAAACACCGGAAATATACTCAAGAAGGGAAGCCGAAGCAGTATTTAAATCCACACCTACTTTATTTACAGAATCCTCAACCACACCTGTCAGAGCCTCGCCAAGCTTCTTCTGGTTCATATCATGCTGATACTGCCCTACACCAATGGATTTCGGATCGATCTTAACCAGCTCAGCCAACGGATCCTGCACACGTCTTGCAATGGATGTGGCACTTCTCTGTCCTACATCAAAATTGGGAAATTCATCTGTAGCAAGCTTGCTTGCAGAGTAAACAGAAGCACCCGCCTCATTTGTAATTACATACTGAACCTTCGCTTCCGGAATCTCCTTCAGCATATCAACAATAACCTGCTCAGACTCTCTGGAAGCAGTACCATTTCCAACAGAAATCAGGGAAATGCCATACTTCTTGATCATAGCTTCTACTGTATCCTTCGCAGCGCGAATCTTCTTCTCGTTAGTAGGAGCAGTTGGATAAACAACTGTGGTATCCAGAACTTTTCCAGTAGGATCTACAACAGCCAGCTTACAGCCTGTACGGAAGGCCGGATCCCATCCAAGGACAGTCTGTCCGGCGATTGGAGGCTGCATGAGAAGCTGCTCCAGGTTCTTGCCAAAGACTTTGATAGCACCGTCTTCTGCCTTCTCTGTCAGGTCACTTCTGATCTCACGCTCGATTGCCGGCGCAATAAGACGCTTGTAGCTGTCCTCTGTTACCTCTTTCAGGATTGGTGTGGTAAACGGGTTTTCACGGGTGATCACCTGCTTCTCCAGGTAGCGGAGAATATCTTCCTCCGGTGCTGCTATCTTAATAGTAAGGAATTTCTCTTTCTCACCGCGGTTCAACGCCAGCACACGATGTCCAGCCAGCTTCTTCACCGGCTCTTCAAATTCGTAATACATTTCGTAAACAGACTGTGTCTCCGGATCCTTTGCCACAGAACTGATGGTTCCTTTCTTTGCAGTAAGGTCACGGATGTGGATTCGGTAATCTGCCTCGTCGGAAATATGCTCTGCAATAATATCCTTCGCACCAGCAATGGCGTCTGCCACAGAAGCAACCTCTTTTTCCTCTGACACAAAGGCTTCTGCCTCTTCCTCAATAGACTTGTTTGTCATCTGGAGCATAATGATATTTGCCAGGGGCTCCAGGCCTTTTTCCTTGGCAATGGTTGCCCTGGTACGTCTCTTCGGACGGTACGGGCGGTAAAGGTCCTCTACGACTACCAGCGTCTGTGCTGCCAGGATCTGTGCCTTCAGTTCTTCTGTCAGCTTGCCCTGGTCCTCAATGCTGGAAAGGACCTGATTCTTCTTGTCTTCCAGATTTCGGAGATAAGTCAGTCTCTCGTTCAGGTTACGAAGCTGCTCGTCATTTAAGGTTCCGGTAGCTTCTTTTCTATATCGTGAAATAAAAGGGATAGTGTTTCCCTCGTCGATCAATTTAACAGCAGCTTCTACCTGCCATTTCTGCACCCCCAGTTCCTGGGTGATTGCCTGTAAAATATCCATTTTTTCAATCTCCTCTTGTTGCTTGTATTTCTAAATAGTCCTATCTTCCGGCAGTCTGTAGTCCAGTTCTCCATCCAGATCCCGGTAAAATGCCACCATGGACATTTCCATATAAGGCATGATCCAGAAAAGTGCAATATAGAACGTGAACACAGATAATAACAAAAGCGGGATAAAGCTAAGATTCAGCTTCACATATCTCCAGATATTTCCCTTCATCAGCCTTGCGCTCTCTTTCAGTGCCTGGATTCCTCCAAGCTCTGTGTCATCCGCCATAAGAAAATAGGTCATGGCAAATGGAAGGGAAATAAGAAAATTCAAAAGCGTACTTACAGCCAGCAGTCCCAGAGTCATGGAAAGCCACTGGATCTGGGAATCCACAGTCAGTCCCGGATCTGTGGTAAAGCTCACATAATAGTAAGGGATTGCTGTGATCAGCTGGATCATCGCAAGCACAAAGCCTGCAACGATCACCCTGTCTGGCTGGTTTTTGAAAAAGTAGCCAAGATCTCCCAGAGAAAACTCCTTTTCCCGGGAAATATTCAAAAGCATATACCCCAGACCAGCAGAAATGATTCCCACGATCAGTGACACCACCAGCATAAATATTTCGCTGAGAACCAGATCCAGCGCGGATGTGCCAGAAAACAAATTGGTAGAAAGGATTGTTCCTAAGGTATTCAGACCATACACTGCCAGAAGCCCAAGGATCACAGTTCCAACATGTCCCTGCAATGACTTTTTGGCCTGCAGTTTGATTTCCTTCGTACTTCTTTTTTTCATAATCATCATTCTCCTTTGCAGTGAAACAGCAGGCCGGGATTCTGATACATCCCGGCCAGATATATTGCAGCACCATTTCGCTGTTTTCACTTTTGCTCCATTAAACCATGCCAGCTGTTCCTAATATAGCATTTTCCCATCTGACATCTGTAATTTTTTTATAACTACGCCGTCCTCTTACTTCCCCAGAAAAACACCGCTACCGTACCAGGACCTGTATGACTCCCGATGGTGGTTCCGATGTTGTTGATCTCAACCTTCCCATTTAATTTCGGGAAACGCTCTTCCACCAGCCTTGCCACTTCCCTGGCATCCTCTATACATGCGGACTGGGAAATATAACATTTCCCACTATAGTCAAGTCCGCCCTCGGCGTACTCTTCCATTTTGTCTACAATAGCCCGGATCACCTTTTTCTTGGTACGGATCTTAAATCTTGGGATCAGTTTTCCCTGATCATCCATATTCAGAAGCGGACAAATATTCAGCATAGTGCCGAAAAAGCCGCTGGCCTTGGAAATACGGCCTCCTCTGATATAGAACGTAAGGTCTGTGGAAAAGAACCAGTGATGCAGGTTCAGCTTGTGTTCTTCTGCCCAGGCATGAACTTCCCCGATGGATTTACCCTCATCCCGGAGGTCAGCAAGTTTATCCATAAAAAGACCATATCCTGAAGACGCGCCCAGAGAATCCACAACCAGAATCTTACGATCCGGGTATTTTTCCTCCAGCTCCGCTTTTGCAACGTTGGCTGAATTTATAACACCGGAAATCCCGGAAGAAAGGCAGACGTGAAGCACATCCTTGCCCTGTTTCAGAAATCCTTCAAAATACTCTTCAAACTCATCTGCGTTTACCTGGGAAGTCTTGGTAGATGCCCCATCCTGCATGGCTTTATAAAACACATCAAAAGGCATGGACTGTCCCAGATCATCTGCATATTCTTTTCCATTTAATTCATAATGAAAGCAGATATAGGAAATATTTCTTTTCTCAAAATGTTCTTTCGTAAGGTCCGCTGTGGAACAACAGCTGATCACATAGTTGCTCATATTTCCCTCCTGTTACTAATTTTGTAAAACCTCCAGATCGGGTTCTCCCTTATTCTGGAAGAATTTCATTTCTGTACGCAACACTTGCCACTGTATCCGGATCCTCATCCTTGTTAAACCAGAACTGTGCCCGGTTGTCAATCTTGGTATCTGCAGTCTTATAAATATTCAGGTAATCTCCGTCCTCATCACACGAATAGCCTTTTTCCTCTGCAGCTGCGATCAGGTCCGCCTTCTTCGCACCCAGGGTAAATCCACCGGAAAGAGTAAGGGTAAGAGCATCACTGTCGTAATTGCCTACCTCAAGCTCCCGTACAAAACAGTTCTCGATGGCAGTTGCATCCTGGGTAAAATTGTAAACACTGAAATGCACACTCTGGTTATTCTTCATCATGTCTACAAATTCCAGATCCCGGCCAGCCACATAAGCGCCATCTTCCACATTCTGAAGCTCCCAGCCATTCTCAAGGAATGCAGACACCGGAGCCGGAAGGGAATAAAGATCTCCGCAGAATTCCAACTGTGGAGCCAGCAGATCATCTCCCAGCTCAGTAGGAGCGGTATAGGAAGATACGATTTCCGGAACTTCCTCGCTTACACTTCCCTTGTCATATCCTTCTGGCTCTACGAAGTTACGCATATCTACCTGCTTCAGAGTATTGTCATCCTTATATACATAGAAATGAACTTCCTCGTAATAATCTTTCGAGTAGGAATACTTGGTATACAGGTCTCCCTCGTAAGTATCGCTTGGATCACCATAAGCAGCTTTGATATCATCAAAATTGGATTTTCCCATTACGATTCCGCCAGGCAGTTCTACAGGAGTAGCCGCCACATCAAAATCATAGCTTGCATCAATATCAATTCCCGCCACCAAACACTGGTTTAATGGCAACTGGTTGATTCCAAGATTGATCACATCTACGGAAACGCGGTCGTCCCCTTTGTAAAAACTGATGGAACCATAGGAATTGGTTCCAACGCCCATCTCCGGGTCCTCGTTCTTGCCAAGTGTCCAGTCTGCTGCAAAATCCTGGTAATACATAGGGAACTGGTAAACCTTATCCCCGATCTTCACCTGAAAATCGTACAGGCTGTCGGACAGCTCTGTAACCGTTTCTGCACCAGCCTCAGGCTCATCAGCAGCCTCTCCTGCTGCCTCTGTAGTTTCGGCTTCCTGTGCCTCTGCATAAGCCGCGGACGGAACCGCACACAGGCACATTGCTGTAAAAAGCACTCCCAATACTTTTCTTTTCATACAGAAATTCCTCCTTAGAATTTATATTCGATCAGTCGGCAAGGCCGAAAGCATCGTGTACTGCATTCATAGCCCGGATTCCGTCTTTTTCATTGATGAGGACGGTAATACGGATTTCAGATGTGGAGATCATATTAATGTTTACCCCTTCATTGTAAAGGCTCTCAAACATCTTGGCAGCCACGCCAGGATTGCTGAGCATACCGGAGCCAACAATGGAAAGCTTGGCGATATTGCGCTCAGAGTGAAGCTCCTTGAAGCCAAGGCGCTCCTGGCTCTCCTCCAGAGTGGCAACTGCATCATCCAGATCATCCTTATTTACTGTAAAAGAAATGTCCTTTGTTCCTGCACGTCCGATAGACTGCAGGATAACATCTACGTTAATATTTTTCTTTGCAAGGGTATCAAATACCTTAAATGCAACACCAGGCACATCGCGAAGCCCCAGTACTGCGATTCTCACAGCGTCTGTATCCAGCGCAACACCGCTGATCAGCATTCTTTCCACGCTAACTACCTCCTTCACTACCGTTCCTTCACTGTTATTCAGGCTAGAGCGGACCACAAGGGGCACTCCGTATTTCTTCGCCATTTCCACAGAACGGTTGTGAAGTACACCTGCTCCTGATGTTGCCAGATCCAGCATCTCATCGTATGTGATTTCTTTCAGCTTTCTTGCATTTGGAACCTTACGTGGGTCGGCTGTGTAAACGCCGTCCACATCTGTATAAATCTCGCAGGCATCTGCATGAAGCGCTGCTGCCAGTGCCACGGCAGTGGTATCAGAACCGCCTCGTCCCAGAGTGGTGTAATCATCGTATTTATCTACGCCCTGGAATCCGGTAACAATTACGATCCTGTGGGCATCCAGCTCCCGGCGAATACGCTCTGTATCGATTCTTTTTAATCTTGCATTCTGATGGCTGCTTGTGGTATGCATGGTCACCTGAAAGGCATTCAGGGAAACCGCCGGAACGCCCAGCTTGTGCATTACCATTGCCATCAGGGATACGGACATCTGCTCACCGATGGTAAGGAGCATATCCATCTCACGCTTCGGAGGCTTGTCGTCCATATCATGAGCCATACGGATCAGCTCATCTGTATATTTTCCCATGGCGGACAAAACCACCACCACGTCATTTCCTTTTTTATATTCTTCGATACAACGGTTGGCAACATTATACATTCTCTGTTTGTCCCCAACGGAAGTACCGCCGAATTTCTTAACTATCAGCATAGTTTTTCCTTTCACGCTGTCAGTTTTATTTTTATCTGCTCATACAGACAGTTTCGCGCAGCTGCCCATTACTTGAATAACTGCGGATTCATGTTATCAGTCTTTCACGCGGATCATGCCCAGAACATTCTCTCCAAGCGCTTTCACACGCTCTTTGTACTCGCCCTGTGTCATAAGTCTGGTAATAAAACCAAATTCTTCCGGAAGGGAATCCGGCTCGATCACAGCCTCAACCTTACCAAAAGCCTTATCCACTTCATCCAGGGAAGTATCCTTCACACGGACAAAGAAACGGCCTTCTACAGAATCCGGCTCCATCAGGGTCATCTCTTCATTGCTCCAGTTATTCGGAATCGTATCATGAAGATGCTTTGCAGCCTCCACAACGTCTGCTACAACTGCACTTGCAGTAGGAAGCTTGCCGGCTCCGCTTCCATAGAACATGGCATCGCCAAGCATGTTTCCATGTACAAAAATACTGTTGAACACTCCCTTTACGCCATAAAGAGGATTCTCCTGTCCTACAAGGAAAGGTGCTACAAGTGCGTAGAAGGAATCGTCTCCCAATTTCTTGCTTGTGCCAAGAAGCTTGATGCTTCTGCCCATTTCTCTTGCGTATTCCATATCCTCTGGTGTGATCTTTGTAATTCCTTCTGTATAAACATTTTCAAAATTCAGGAATTTTCCATATGCCAGAGAGGAAAGAATGGCAATCTTACGGCATGCGTCCTGTCCTTCCACGTCAGCGGTAGGATCAGCCTCTGCGTAGCCTTTTTCCTGAGCCTCTTTCAGAACAGTATTGAAATCAGCGCCTTCTGTGATCATCTTATCCAGCATATAGTTGGTAGTTCCGTTCAGAATTCCGCTGACCTCATCAATCTCATCTGCGGTAAGAGAACCGTTGATGGCACGAATAATCGGGATTCCACCGCCGCAGCTTGCCTCGAAAAGGAAGTTGATCTTTTTTTCTTTTGCAATTTCCATAAGCTCAGGACCGTATTTGGCAACCAGAGCTTTATTTGAGGTACACACACTCTTGCCGGCTTCAAGTGCTCTTTTTGTAAAAGTATAGGCAGCACCGGTTCCTCCCATTACTTCTACTACAATTTTAACTTCCGGATCGTTTACGATCTGCTCAAAGTCATGAACAAGAATCTCTTCTACCGGATCTCCAGGGAACTCACGAAGATCCAGTACATATTTGATCTTAATCTCTTCCCCGGCTCTTTTGTTAATCAATTCATGATTGGTGCGGATGACTTCTACTACACCGCTTCCAACTGTGCCATATCCTAACACTGCAATATTTATCATCTGTCCGTTACTCCCTGCCTAAAATTTTTAAATAATGGATTCCTTCCATCTGTTCAATGTCATCCACCATTGCCTCAGCATCCCCTTCTCCCTGAAGGATCTGCACACTTAAGGTAAGAGTGGCAATACCACTGATGGGAATACTCTGATGTATGGTCAGAATATTGCCATGGTTTTCTGCAATAGCCCGAAGAACATTGGATAAAATTCCCGGCTCATCATCCATCTGTATAATAAATGTGATGGTCTTTCCCTTGGCTTCCTCGTGGAAGGGAAAAATATCATCTTTATATTTATAGAAAGAGCTTCGGCTGATTCCCACAGCGTCTGCAGCTTCCTGAACCGTAGCTGCCCGCTTTGATTCCAGAAGCTTCTTCGCTGCAACTACATTCAGAAGCACCTCTGGCACAGCCCGCTCTTTTACTACAAAATATTTATTCTTATCTGTTGTCTTTGGCATCCTGCATTTCCTTCCACTTTCACTGCGCCCTGCAAATCTCTGCCATTACAGCCGCTGTATCCAGACATAATCCGGAAACTGGCCTTACCCTGTTACCGTTCACTCCGTGAACAGCAGCATGCTTTTACTGCTGTTCTGCAGGTCTCTTCGCAAGTGCGATCCATTTCAGATATGCATTAATAAAGATATCAATGGCACCATCCATAACTGCATCTACATTTCCGGTTTCTTCATTGGTACGGTGATCTTTGACCATGGTATATGGCTGCATAACGTAGGAACGGATCTGGTTGCCCCAGCCGATATCCGTTACTTCACCTCGGATTCCGGAAAGCTTGGCTTCTGCTTCCTGCTGTTTCAGAAGATATAATTTCGCTTTCAGCATCTGCATAGCCTTATCTTTATTCATATGCTGGGAACGCTCATTCTGACACTGTACCACGATTCCTGTTGGGAAATGAGTGATACGGATAGCGGATGAGGTCTTGTTGATATGCTGTCCGCCGGCACCACTGCTTCGGTAGGTATCAATACGGATATCCTCATCATTGACCTCTACGTCCAGATCTTTCTCAATATCCGGCATTACATCGCAGGATACGAAAGAAGTCTGACGCTTTCCAGCCGCATTGAACGGGGAAATACGTACCAGACGGTGAACACCTTTCTCAGACTTCAAAAGTCCGTATGCGTTCTCTCCGTTTACCTGGAACGTAACAGATTTTATACCAGCTTCATCACCGTCCAGATAGTCCAGAACTTCGATTGAAAAGCCCTTGCGCTCAGCCCAGCGTGTATACATACGATACAGCATACTGCACCAGTCGCAGGCTTCTGTTCCACCAGCTCCTGCATTCAGTTTGATAATGGCATTCTCGCCGTCATACTCTCCTGAAAGAAGTGTCTTCACACGGATACTGTCAAACTGTGCCTGGAACTCATCCAGCATTTCCTGGATTTCTTCGATCATGGACGGATCATTTTCCTCATAGCTCATCTCGATCAGGGTCTCCATATCTTCTTTCTGGGTTACCAGATTCTGATAGGTTTCCATGTCGTCCTTCATGCTCTTTAATTCTTTCATTTTCTTCTGGGATATTTCTGCATTGTCCCAGAAATCAGGCGCTTCCATTTCACGCTCTAATTCTTCAACCCGCTTTTCTTTGTTAGCCAGGTCAAAGTGAATCCCTCACTTCCACTAATGGTTCTGTGTATGTTGCAAGAATGCTCTTGAACTGGTCTAATTCAACCATAGCTTCACCTTCTTTCTAATATTTCTGTGTAACTGTCCAGTGTTTTCTGAATCGTTACATTTCTTCAACAATGCCGCCGGCCTGGAACGTGTTTGAAAAATCATTCCCGCGATCCGCACGGCACACAGACTTTCAAACTATACAATAGCATATTCCGTGGAAAATTACAATAAAAAGCGGTGTGGAAAGGAACAGCCACCCGTTACCGTTTCCTCTGTGAATAACAGTCATTCTCTCTGTTGCGATTTTTTCTCAAAAATGGATTTTAGAATAGGTTGAAAAATCTCTGTATTTCTTATATCATAAACTAATGGTTCGTTTGTGGAACATGGTTCTATGATATGATGATTTTGGTTAAAGCTATTAATGAAGAGGTATCATTTTTGAAGAAGAAAGAAGCGGTATTTATTGGTGCACTATTGGTTATTTCAGTGGTGCTTTGTATTTTTGTTTATGCGGTTCCACATGGAACTCATGGGTCGATCCAGATTACGGTGGATGGGGAACTTTATGGGACTTATTCACTGGCGGAGGATCAGGTGATCCAGATTGGGGATACCAATGTGTGTGAAATTAAGGACGGCGAGGTAAAGATGACAGAGGCGGACTGCCCGGATCATCTTTGCATGAAGCAGCCGGCAGTGGGCAGTGCAGGCGGATATATTGTGTGCCTGCCAAACAGAGTAGTCATTCAGGGAGAGGGCGATTCAGATTCACAGGATTCCGAAAGTGGATTTGACGCAGTGGTGTAAGTGATGAATCAGAAAAAGACAGCGTATCTTGGGCTGTTTGCAGCCATTGCCATTATTTTCGGGTATGTGGAATCGTTGATTCCGTTTTTTGCGGGAATTCCGGGAATGAAACTAGGGCTTGCAAATCTGGCGGTGCTTTTTGTGCTGGAGAGGTATACGTGGAAAGAAGCGGCGCTGGTTTCCATTGTGAGAATTTTTATTATCGGTTTTATGTTTGGAAGCGGCTCCAGTATTATGTATAGCCTGGCGGGGGCGACCCTTAGTTTGATTGTGATGGTTTTTGTGAAAAATAAGATTGGATTCGGGCAGCTGGGTGTAAGTGTGGCTGGTGGCGTTTCCCATAACATCGGTCAGCTGCTGGTGGCGATTCCGGCAACGCATACGGTGGGACTATTGTATTATTATGCTCCGGCGCTGATGGTGTCGGGAGTGATTACAGGACTGCTGATTGGAGTGCTGACGAAGGAAGTTCTTAAGAGAATTCCGTGAGATGTTACCACCGTACGCATCTGGGCTGAATATATTCAGCCCAAATGCTGTTAGTTGAAAAAGAGCTCCTGGCGATAGTTTTTGACTATTCTCTGGAGCTCTTTTCGTTATTCCGTAAGCTATCATTTTCTACGAATCTATCATGGACAACTTATGCTTCGTTTACTGTGTATCCGTCTTTCATTAATTCGAATTTATCCATCAATCCACTTGTCACATATACATTCTTATCTTCGTCTACAAATACAGCTTCTGCGCCATATTTCTCCAGAAGGGGTTTCGCGGCGTCCATACCAAGGACGAAACAGGCGGTAGAGAGACCATCGGCCAGATAGCCCTGGTCGCAGACGATGGTGACGGAGGTGAGACCGTTCTGGACGGGGTAACCGGTCTTTGGATCCAGGATGTGGTGGTAGCGAATTCCATCTTCTATGAAGTATTTTTCGTAGTCGCCGGAGGTGGAAAGGAACTGGTTGGCGTCCAGGGTGATGGCTCCAAGATAGTCGCCTTCCGTGTCACGGGGATCGGTAAGGGCTACTTTCCAGGAGGAGCCGTCGGGCTTTTCGCCGTAGGTCATGACACTGCTGCCGCCAAGGTTCAGGATCATACCGAAGACATCTGGCTGGGTTTGCAGGTAATCCATGATCAAATCACAGCCCATGCCTTTTCCAACGGCACCAAGATCCAGGGTACAGCCATCAAGAAGGGTTACATTGTTTCCGTCCACCTGAATTTTCTCGTAGCCCACTTCGGGAAGAAGGGTGTCGATTTCGGACTGATCTGGGACATGAGGGTTCTCGCCGGCAATGTCCCACAGGCGGATAATTTTTCCAAGGGTGGGGTCAAAAGCACCGTTGGAATCCTGGGAAAGCTGGCGGATTTTCTCAAGGTCGGCGGCAAGATCATCAGAAACTTCCATGGTCTTGCCATCAGCATTGTTCAGCTGGGAAATCTGGGAGTTTTCCTCTGTCCAGGAAAGGAGGGTGGTTTCCATTTCGCGGAGCTTTTCACCAATCTGGGTATTGATGTCCGCGCCTGAGGTGTAAAGGGTTTCGGAAACTACCGTGTCCATTGCGAAATCTGCGTTGGTGTATTTTTCTACGTCAGCAGCATAAACAACTGTAGTGGTTTTTCCCAGTACTGTTGCAGAAATGACAGTGAGAAACAGGCTGCTGCAGAGAATTCCTGCCGCACTTCTCTTTCTCAAATTCCTTCTCCCATTAAACATATCCAAGCAGGTAAGTGATTGACCTCTGGACTGCTTTTTATAATGTACCTTAATTAAATCGACTTCATTCTGAAATCTTACTTTACTTCTTTTTTTACTCATATCCTGTTCTTTCTGATTTTATTTTCTCTTATTTTCCAATAGCGTTCGCCCATCTTTTCCCAGCTCGTGTTTAAAAAAGGCTCTCATCTTTCGCCTTCGGAATCCCGATCCGGATGTTCCTCTTCGGGCAGATTCCCTGGCAGGCGTGGCAGCAGATACATTCTCCTGAGAGAGGGGTATCACCGTCAATGTCCAGATGAGCAGGACAGCGCTTTTTGCAGGCTCCGCATTTCGCTGGACAGGTGCCGCTGTCACGGTTGAACAGCGCAGAGGGCGCTATAGGCATTATAGCAAAAATTGCGCCCATTGGGCAGAGGAACTGGCAGAAAAATCTTTCCTGAGTGCACATTCCGATCATGAGCAGAATCAGCAGCACAATCCCCACCTTGTAGGCAGCACCGGGAAGTCTGCCAGCGGTGAGCATGGAAAACACATCCCAGGGGCTCATGCCCTGAAGCTTGCTGTACCAGCCGGTAAGGATAGATACAAGAAGCACCAGAAGCCAGATATATTTCACCTTCTGCAAAATGCGGATGGCTTTTTCTGAGTATCCGTGACGGCCTTTTTTATGAAAAACCTTCTGGCGGATAAACACAGTCAGCTCGTACAATGCATCCCCAAGGGAACCAAATGCGCAGGCATATCCGCAGAAATGCCGTCCGAACAGGCAGGTTACCACCAGCAGCACGGCAATCACATCCAGAAAGGAATTCCAGCTGATTGCCTGATGTGCTGCGATTGCCTGAAAAACGGACTTCACGCCTGCAAATGCTGTGGAAAAAAGTGCCGGAGCAAAAATGAAAAACAGAAGCTGGATGCCGGCACGGATCAGCCGGATTTTTCTCTGTCTCTTTTTCATTGATTTTCCGCCTTTCCAAGTGCATCATTTACAGCGTTGATAATTCCAGTGGAACTGAAGGTTGCTCCGGAAATGGTGTCAACATCTGTACTCTGGGCAGCCAGAATGGTACTGACCACGCCCTGTCCCTGGGAAAGGTATGCAGAGTCTTCGCCTGGTGCACTTACCACCTGAATGTCTGTAATCGTGTCATTTTCAAGTGTAACCTGAACCTGGATATTGCCGCCAAAGCCCTGGCCGTCTCCTGTGTAGGTTCCGTTTTTGTAGACAAGATCTTCACTTTCTTCCTCAGAAGAAGCGTCCTCAGCCTCTGTCTCATCTGTATTTTTGTCATCTTTTTTCGCGTCCTCGGAAGCATCCCCGGAAGCCGCTTCTTCCGTCTGGGCTTTCTGATTCTTCGCTTCCTCTTCTGCCTTTTTCTTCGCCTCTTCCTGCGCTTTTGCAGCCTCTTCAAGGGCACTTAATATCTCATCCTGCTGTTTTTCCAAGGCCTCCACTCTGGTTGTCAGACTGGCGATCTGCTGGTCTTTTTCGGTATCACTATCTTTTTTCTGCATGGAGTTGTAGCCAAGAACGACACCAACGATCAGAAGCAGACATAAAACTCTCATAATAAAACTCTGGTATTTCATGGGTTATGCTCCTTTTGCCTGATTTAATGCATTTCTAAATGCCTGAATAAATCCCTGGGAGGAATATGTGCATCCAGATACTGTATCTACACTGTCTGCGGACTGCTTTCCCATAACCTGTCCAAGAATTCCCTCCCAGGCTGTATCTGCATATTCTTCATCATCATAGGAAAAATAAGTTG
Organism: Ruminococcus sp. 1001713B170207_170306_F1; assembly: GCF_015668065.1. NCBI lineage: Bacteria > Bacillati > Bacillota > Clostridia > Eubacteriales > Oscillospiraceae > Ruminococcus > Ruminococcus sp. 1001713B170207_170306_F1. The sequence goes on from NZ_JADPEX010000025.1 coordinate 67,399, forward strand.
CTCCCACAATCTGTCCTCCGGATATTGTTACGGTAACCTGTACACTGTCTGGTCCGTCATTGCCTTCTCCAATGCCAGTGTAGGTTCCATCTGTATATGCACCAGCAGGCACAGGCGTGGGTTCTGGCGTAGCTGTCGGTTCCGGCGTCACAGAATTCTCCGGTGTATCCGTCGGTTCCGGTGCAGAAGTTGGCGCTGGCGTTTCAGTAGGCTCTGGTACAGCTGTAGGCTCCGGTGCAGTCGTTGGTTCCGGAACAGAAGTCGGCTTTGGCGTATTTGTGGGTTCTGGCTTCTCGGTGGAATCCGGCGCCTCAGTGGGCTCTGGCGTTACTGAAGGCTGTACCTCTGTATTTTTTGCCTGCTCCAATGCTATTTTGGACGCATCCAGAATTCCCATAGAAGAAAATGTTGCACCACTTACAGTGTCAATTCCTTCTGTACTCTGCTTTTCCAGTATTTTAGGCTGTATGGATCTCCATGCCTTATTGAAAAAGCTTCGGGTATCTGAGTTTGTATTGGTTACTTCCGTAATTTTTCCATCTTTAATCGTCAGTGTTATGTTAACCTGTCCGGAATATCCCATTGCAGACCCTGTATAGGTGCCATCTTTCAAAAGATTTACAACCGGCTGCTCATCTGACGGATTATCCGGAGTCTTGGTAGGCTGTGGAATCTCCGTTGGAATTGGTGTTACAGTTTCATCAGGTACAGTAGTCGGGGTTGGAGTTATATCTTCTTCCTTTGAGTCTGTAGTTCCTGATTGATCAGCCTTTGAAAGAGCCTGGGATAAAGCTCCGAGAATTCCATTTGAAGAAAATGTTGCCCCACTTACAGTATCAATTTCAGAAGTACTCTGTCTGGAAATCACATTGGACTTGATTGTTTTCCATGCTTTATTAAAAAATTCAGGTGTATCTGTATTTGTGTTGCTTATTTTTTTGATTTTTCCATTTTTTATTGTAACCTTTACCGTTACGGTTCCATCAAAGCCTTCTGCCTGTCCCTCATATACGCCATCTTTATAGCTGACAGAAGTATCTTTCTTCGGTTTCTTTGCAGGTTTTGGCGTTGGCGTTGGAGTTGGTGTGGCAGAATCACTGTTTCCTGCCTGTGAAAGGGCATTCTGTACTGCCTGGATAATTCCGTTTGAGGAGTAAGTTGCACCGCTGACTGCATCCACATTCGGGGACTGGCTTGATAAAACCTTACTTACAACGCCCTGAGCGGAGGCAAAATAAGAGCCTGTTTCTCCTGAGGCACTCAATATATCAACAGCTGTGATTTTCCCATCTGATACAGTTACCTGTACGGTAATCGTTCCTCCAAAGCCAGTACCGCTGCCCTGGTAAGTTCCATCTTTATAGCCGCCTTCCGGAACTTCTGTAGTTGGTGTAGTGGTGGAGCCCTGACCTACCCCTGAAGATGCAGCCGTTTTTACTGGAAGGGTCTTTGAGCTTCCTTTTTTTATACCACTTTTTTTCTTTGAAATTTTGGAGGTTTTTTTCTTTGAAGATGATGATGTATTTTTGCCTGCTTTCAGCAGACTCTCCTCTTTTGCCTCGTCATCTGCTGCCTCATAGGAATAGGCTGTTTTCAGAAGCGATTCCAGATCCTGGGATTTTACAACCTCTCTGGTTTCAGCAGTCACTTCTTTTCCACTGCTGCCAGCCTGAGCACCTGCTGCAGCCACAGCCGCAATAACCACTGCTGCTGGAGCAAGTTTCACCAGATTCTTTTTTTCAAAAGGATTCTTATCACTGTCTCGTTTTTTCATGCTGTCTCCTGTTAAAATATGTAGCAAAATAAGTTTCTTTTTACAAGCAAAAGCAGGGGCTGTTAAAAACGGCCCCCGTTCCTTTGCCTTGTTTTTGCACAAGTATTATTTGTTATCGTAAAAGCTTTGTAATCATTATTTTACTTTTACTTTGAATTTCTTAGATACTCCATTACTTGTAACAGTGATGGTTGCAGTACCTTTCTTCTTACCTTTTACAACACCTTTTGCAGTAACAGTCGCTACTTTCTTGTTGCTAGACTTATATGTTACTTTTCCGGATGGTGTTGCGGTTGCTTTGATTTTTACTGTTTTGCCTTTCTTGATTGTTGCAGAAGATTTTGCAAGCTTCAGAGAAGGTTTCTTAACCTGGATTACTACCTTCTTAGTGTAATTTCCAACCTTTACAGTAATGGTTGTCTTTCCCGCTTTTTTCGCTTTTACAACGCCTTTGGAGGAAACAGTCGCCACTTTCTTGTTGCTGGATGTAAATTTAACTTTTCCAGTTACATCATTTTTTACAACCGTAATGGTTGTAGAGGTTTTTCCTTTGGTGTAAATTGTGGAAGCTTTTGCAGTTGCTGTAATTCCTTTGGCCGGTGCTGCAGTCGGTGCCGGAGTTGCAGTTGGCTGTGTAGGTGCTACAGTTGGCTGTGCCGGGGTCGGTGTTGCGGTCGGCTTTGCCGGGACTGGTGTTGCAGTCGGCTGTGCCGGCGTTGCAGTTGGAGCTGGAGCTTTTACAAGCATGTTAAGAGCTTCTCTTAAATGTCCGATCTGCTCTTCTACGCCATAAGTTGTCTGATTCTTAATATTTGCAAGCATTTCCTCACACTCTTCAAGCTCGTTTGCTATGCTGTCTTTTGCAGCAGCCCAGCTCTCCGGAGTATAATCAGCCTCGTTCAGGGCTTTTGCTTCTGCGATAATGTTTTCCAGTGGTGTGGAATCTGCATCACCTGCAGGTTTTGCAATATTCTCAGCTGTTGCCTGGAATTTTACAACGTAATCCTGGTATCCAAGGGCATGAACAGTAAGGATCCAGTAACCAGTTCCGTCAGTTCCTTCCGGAAGCTTGCATCTTCCTGATTCTGTAAGACCAAGCTGGATACCCATCATTTTATGCATCCAGTTATCAGCTGCAAATTTTGTTCCATAGTTTGCAAGTCTGTTTGTATAAGTGGAATCATTTCCATAATATGCCCACTCAACAGACTGCATATGTGCACCAAGATCGCCATAGTTTCCAGTCAGGTCAACTCTCAGGAACTCACCATAGGAACCATTTCCAGGTTTTACAGTTGCTGTAATTCCGTCTGCCACTTTCAGCTCTGCATCTTTGATACCAGACTCAGTTCCGTTCTGTCTTGCTCCGATTACAAAGCTTCCGTCTTCAGCTTTTGTAACTTTTTTCAAACCATTTGTATTTGCAGTTACATTTGCAACAGCTTCATAGGATTTCAGTTCTTTCTCGCCATAACCGCCGATCAGCTGTCCGCCATTTTTTACAATTGCATGACTTTCTGCAAAAGCAGCAAGGTCAGCTCTCTTAATCTCAACCGGTACATATTTCAGGCCAGTTACGGTATATCCGGTTACATTGTTCCGGTTAAATACTTCTGATGTTCCATCGGCATAATAAACTGTTTTTCCGTCTGCGCTCCAGTGAGAAACTGTTTTTCCATTAAGAACCGCGATTGCCTGGAAGCTTCCTCTGTGAAGCCCATGGTTTGCAGTTGCTCTTGACACAGCATCAAATGCTCCAAGGTCTGACTCACCTCTTCTGTCTTTTTCTTCAGAAGAAGCTGTGGAGCCTGCATTGTATACATCCTCGGAAGACCAGTATTCAGCCCAGGTAAGACCTGCGTATACATATACGTTTTCGTTGTAAACAAATGAGAAATCTGCATATCCAGATGCACTTACGGTAACGGTATCTCCATCTTTTACTTCTGTTTTAGAGTAATCAAGAGATCCGTCTCCCTGAACTACTTTCACAGAACCTTTTTTGCTTGCAGCATACTCTTTTTCACCAATTTTTACTTTTGAAACAGCCTTTGTATATGCAGCAAACTGCTCTGCTGTAATGTCTGCTGCAGCAACCAGTTTTCCCTCATACTCATCGTATGCAGCTGGCATAACATCTGTTGTTGCTGTGAAAGTAGTGCTGATGGAAGCATATTTTCCATTGGCATCCGAAATTGTTAAAGTATGTGTTCCAGGTGTAAGATTTGTAACCTTTACTCCTGTCTCTGTTGTCGCTGCTTCCACATCATCAACTGCATATTTCTTTGAATAATCAGATGGAAGTGCTTCAGATAATTCAACTTTAACCTCTGCATCTGTTACCTTGATGTTGTCAACGGTTGCACTGACACCTGTTTTTACCGGAACATAAGTATCTGGAATATCAAAATTAATTTCCCCCTTATCCGTATAGTACGTTACGCTGGAAATAGTTTTTCCCATCATGGATTTGTAGTGGTCAGAGCTTATTGGGCAACCGTGAGATTCTGTTGTAAAGCCGGTGCTCCATGCAAGTTCTTTTCCTTTCCAGATATTCTCAAGATGACGGAGTGCATAAGTGGTTCCGTCTGTTGTATTGATGATTACACCATAAATCTTATCACCATTAGATGCATTTACTACTGCCTTTACTGCTGTCTCATCCAGCTCAAGCTGATAATCTCCATATTTGGAATTAAGCTTTAATTCAGCATTCACACTAACATTCTGTTCGGACATTCCCTGAACAGCGCCAAAAGAAATATTTTCGTTCTCATCTACGCTCATTTCCTTGTAATATGCAGGAGTTTCTGCCGGAACATAATAAGTATAGCTTGGCTGTTCAATAAGAGCCGCTGCACCCGTATATGTATTAGTACTTACCTGGCCTTTCATGTTCGTAGTAATCTCTATAGTAGTGCTGTCTGTAATCTGTTTAAAATTTTTCAAATCAGAAGCTTTATTCACTTTTACCGGAAAAGTAACACCTGCAAGTTCATTTCCTTCCGCGCTTGTATGATAAGCAGCATTTCCATTCATCACGCCGCTCATCTTTGTTTTTGCTTTCGTCGCGGATGTAAATGCATCTACTTTTACATCATTGTTTTTCAACTCAGATCTGTAAAAAGCTTCATAGGGAATGTTCATCAGTACGATCTGACCATCCTCCACTGTTTTCAAAGCTCCCGCTTCATTGTTGGTTTCGCCCTCAGTGTCTGCTAAAAAAGCATCTTCTGTGTCTCCGGTTTCGCCATCCTCGAATCCAGACTCCTCTTCTGCAGCTTCTCCAGATTCAAAACCATCCTCTGTGTCTGTAGCAAAATCTGCTGAACCGTCAGCCTCTGATGATTCGTCATAGTCGTCTGAAATCTCATCAGAACCATATGTAGTCTCCTCAGATACCTCAACAGCTGCTTCTCCAGAAGTAAAGTCCTCTGCCATAACTCCAACCGGTGAACTGGTCATCGCTACAGCTGCACTCATAATGATCGGAGCAATTTTTCTTAATAACTTTTTGTCAGCCATCCTCTTCCTCCTTGTTTAACTGCTATTAGTATTTTCTAACCTTTGTTTATTTTACAGAATTGTGTTAGAAATGTCTATCTTTTTTTAGTTTAGACATTGCACTTTTTTTATCAACAAGAGTAGGCTTCCGTATACCGACAAGCTGATTCTGTCTCCATATTTTAATTACTTTCCTCTCTTCAGATATAATGACATCGCTTACAGACAGCACACTCATTTGCAGCAAAAAAATCCAGGCACGGAAGTCTTCTTACTTCTATACCTGGATTCTCGTACATCGAAAATTAAGTAACTGCCATATTGACTTGTCTGATTTTTCATCTGCTGCACCGCCTTCCTACGCGATGCACAAAAATTATACTGTGTATCATTTCCCTTTGGCAGCCTTTAAATTTCATTTTTATTTATCTTTTCTGCCATATCTGCATTTTGCGCCCTCTGGCGGTCACAAATACGTTTTAGAACAGCCGTTTTGCTACACAGACACGGCCGTTTGGATGCGCCATACACCATATTTTCTTTCTATGAGAAAAAGCTTTCAGCCACGCTCATCTCCGCAATATATCCAACAGTTCCTGTCATAAAAATAGTTCCGTCTTCTTTAATGTCGATCTGGATCATACCACCTGGCTGGTTTACATTGATTCTGTTTTCCATCAGACCTTTCCGGTAGGCTGCAATGGCTGCCGCACAGCTTCCTGTACCGGAAGCTTTTGTGTAACCGGAGCCACGCTCCCAGATCTCGATATCCAGATTTCCTTTGTCAATCTTGCGGCAGATCTGCAGGTTCACTCTTTCCGGGAACTCATCTGCATTTTCCACATATGGTCCCAGTTCCCTTACTTTTTCCGGTGATACCTGATCCATGAAAATAATGCAGTGTGGATTTCCTACTGTGAGACAAGTTGCTTTGTATTCTTTCTTGTTAAATGTAAATGGCTCATCGATCACCTCACGCACCTCGCCAGTTACCGGAATCTCTCTGGAAAGGAAAGAGGCTTTGCCCATGTTTACGCGGAACTCTGTCGCTCTGGCATTCAGACACTCTACTTCGATTGTTCCGGATAAGGTCTCAATGGCAAATTTTTTCTCTGTAACATACTCATTGTCCATAAGATATTTTGCAAAAATACAGACACCGTTTCCACTGATTGCAGCTTCACTTCCATCGGAATTAAAAATATGCATTCCCATTTTTCCGTTAATGTCAACTGGTCCGTAAAGCACACCATCCGCTCCAAGTCCGAACCCCCGCTGGCAAAGAAGCGCAACTTTTTTGCCTTGCAGCTGAAGCTGGTTTTTCTTCGCATCCAGTACCAGATAATCATTTCCAAAGCCCTGATATTTTGTCATGATAATGCTGTCTCTCATTGTTTTCAATTCCTTTCTGACGAAGCGCCCGTGATCTTTTTTCTCAAATCACATCTTATATATCCAGTATAGCGTTTATTTTTCCCATGTACATAGAATAACTTGCGAAATATATTGCAAAAAATGCGGTATTTCATTTATAATAAAGTCATATTTCAAGCGCAGAATTGAATTATGACGCTACGCAAACGTAGCTGCAAGCAAAGTTTGCGGTTCCATACACACTATAGTTAAAACAGGGGCCATAACATATGAATTCTTTCAATGAACCTACTGAAAAAACCGGCTATCTGGAGCAGGATTTCCGGCTTTTTCACATCAAGGACCAGACCAAGCGAGAATTTTCTTACCATTATCATGATTTTCACAAGGTGATCATCTTTCTTTCCGGAAAGGCAGCCTACCACATTGAGGGAAAGTCCTACTACCTGAAGCCCTGGGACATTCTCCTCGTGAACCGTCACGCCATCCACAAACCTGAAATTGATTTTTCGGTTCCATACGAACGTTTTGTACTATGGATCCGCAACGACATCAAATCCACAGAACTGCTCCGCTGTTTTCAGAAGGCGATTGACCGGAGTTACAATCTAATCCGTCTGGACTCTGACACTCAGGAAAAATTAAAGCAGCTTCTCTACGAACTGGAAGCTGCCCTGAAAGACAAAAAATTTGGAAGCGAGCTTCTTGGCTCAGCTCTTTTTACCCAGTTCATGGTTTATGTAAACCGCATTTTTCTGGAAAAGCAGTACATCTACGACGCTCGCTCCTACAGCAGTAATTCCCAGATAGAAGAGCTTCTCCGTTATATTAACCACAACCTTACGGAAGATCTTTCCATTGAAACCCTTGCGCGGAAATACTACCTGAGCAAATATCACATGATGCGGAAATTCAAGGAGGAAACCGGTTACACCATCCACAACTACATCATTAGCAAGCGCCTTCTTCTCGCCCGCACAAAAATTTCCGAAGGCACCCCCATCCTGAAGGCCGCCCAGTTAAGCGGCTTCTCCGACTATACCACCTTCTCCCGGGCCTATAAAAAACAATTTGGTATTGCGCCGAGCCAGACAATATAATTGCTATTTAATGGATTAAAAGGTCTTCAATGCGGACGCATTTGGACAATGTGTATTACTCACTCGCCGGCGCAACGCTCCAGCGAACTAATCGCTAACTGCGAC
>NZ_JADPEX010000026.1:0-72013 GCF_015668065.1 Ruminococcus sp. 1001713B170207_170306_F1
TCGCCTTGGTAGGCCGCTGCCCTGCCAACTAGCTAATCCAACGCGGGTCCATCTTATACCACCGGAGTTTTTCACACCGAACCATGCGGTTCTGTGCGCTTATGCGGTATTAGCAGTCATTTCTGGCTGTTATCCCCCAGTATAAGGCAGGTTACCCACGCGTTACTCACCCGTCCGCCACTAGAAATAAATTAAATCAACCGAAGCTTCAATAAAATATTTCCCGTTCGACTTGCATGTGTTAAGCACGCCGCCAGCGTTCATCCTGAGCCAGGATCAAACTCTCTGATAAAGTGTTTGATGTACTCAAGACAACCAACTAGCTTAGTTATCTCTCGTCATTACTGTTATAAAAAGTTCATTCATTTGAATGATAATTCGTTAAGAATTTTCGAGAATCGTATGTGTTTCACTGTTTAGTTATCAAGGTTGTTTCGCTGTCATCTCTTTGCGACAGCTTGTTTATTTTACCTCATCTGTTTTTGTTTGTCAAGAACTTTTTTAAGTTTTTTTCAAAACTTTTTTGATGAAGTTTTTTTGTCTTTATTGACGACTTGTCTACTTTACCACAAGTAGAAAGCTTTGTCAACCACTTTTTTGATTTTTTTAAATTTAAAATTTTAAAAAATCAAAAGCGGAGAAGGAGGGATTTGAACCCTCGCGCCGCGTTAACGACCTATACCCTTAGCAGGGGCACCTCTTCGGCCTCTTGAGTACTTCTCCAGTCTCCGAACTACTTAACCAATGTTAAATTGTGGAGTTGCGCATCTTTCGTAGCGCATTTGTTATTATACTTAAAAGATCACTTCTTGTCAACATCTTTTTTAAGTTTTTTTATTTATTTTCATTCGCCCGGATAGTCTCTTCAATTCTTCTTTTTACCTCTGCGGCAATCTCAGTTGATTTCATATCTTTATATTCTTCATATTCCACGGGCTTCAGAAAATGCACTTGAACATTCAGCATTTTTGCAGAACCGGTATCAAATGCTTTATAAGAATCAATCAATGCAACCGGTACAATCGGACATTTTGCTTTCATGGCAGCCTTAAAACTTCCGCCTTTAAATTCCTGAGGATGGTTTCCATTTTTGCTTCTGGTCCCTTCTGCAAAAATGAGATAATTTCTTCCTGCTTTTACTTCTTTCGTTACATTAATGATCACCTGCATAGATTGTTTAATATCTTCCCTGTCAATCAAAAATGCCTTCATACATGAAAATACCTGCTTCAAAAACGGTACATTTCCAACTTCCTTCTTTGCAACTACTGAAAAAGGTACCGGGCAGACCTCCATTATGGCAAGCACGTCATACAATCCCTGGTGATTCGGATAAAACATAAACCCATTTTGCGAAGGTATATTTTCTACTCCATGGCCGTCTATATGAAGATTTCCTCCACGATTAGCTGCATGGTCAATTTTTTTCAACATGGCATAGCGCTGTTCCTCTGTGTATTTATCCACATGCGCAGCATACCAGTTCAGCATGATCCAATAATATGGTACGAATATAATATTCTTCAGTACCATTACAATGATTCTTTTCATTTCCAAGCTCCTTTCCTCTATGCAAAACTCCCCAGTGCGATAAAAATATTTTTCGGTTCCATATCAAATCACGATATGAAAAAGGGCCACTGCAAGATTCAATCATCCTGCAGCAGCCTCCCTTCTACTCTGCATCCAGCTTATTTGCAATTTTCTCCTCATACCCCGGGTTCTTTTTGATAAATACATTGTATGCTTTCGTATAAGTCTTATACGAATCTGCAGTCATAAACTTGGCATAGTCATCCGCAGCCTGATTCCGCAGATCATCTGTGATCTCGGAAGGTGACATTACATAGTATTTACCATCTTTTTTCTCCGTCATATAGGTTCCTACGCATGGATACTCCTGGTCATTTTCCAATACCAGATTGTAAATAATGTACACGTAAGTATAGTCACCGTTTTCGGAAAGAATATCGCACTGTTCCACCTTTACTTTTGTTGGATTATGAGCAGCAAAATATTTCAAAGTAGCATCAATCTCATTCTGCAGAAGTTCATTGGTATCCTTTTCCTGAGAATAACACTGCTTCACCTTCTTCTCACTTCCGCTTACATAATTCTTTATGAGGGCTTCCACTACTCCCTCCGGCGATTTATGATTTACGCCGCATCCGGACATTGCCATGATAAACATCATGGCAATACCCAGGATTAAAATTCTGGTTCTTTTTTTCATACTTCACAGATTCCTTTATTCTGCATCATTTGTATCCTGTGAATCCTCTTCTTCAAAAACTTCCTCAGTCTCCTCAGTCGGCTCCTCACTGCTGCCGTTCTCCGTATTTCCCTCTGCTTTCTCGCGAACCTTGGCAAGACTTGCCACTGTTACACCCTCATCCAGATTGATCAGCTTCACTCCGGAAGTGATTCTTCCAAGAATAGAAATTCCAGCACAGGTAATACGAATAATGATTCCTTCTGTAGTGATCATCATAATCTCGTTTTCTTCATTGACAGCTTTAGCACCAATCACATTACCGGTTTTCTCGGTGATCTTGTAACACTTCACACCCTTACCTCCACGGTTCTGGGAGGTAAATTCACTCATAGCTGTACGTTTGCCCATACCATTTTCAGATACTACAAGCAGGTAATCTCCCTGAGAATTCAGCTGCATTGCCACAACCTCATCTCCAGGATCAAGATTCATACCACGAACACCCATGGAGCTTCTTCCGGTACTTCTTACATCAGTCTCCTTGAAACGGATGCACATACCGTCTTTCGTTACAAGCATAATATCTTTTGTATCGTCTGTAGCCTTAACTTCAATAAGCTCATCATCATCACGAAGTGTGATTGCCACAAGACCTGTCTTACGTACATTTGCATATTCTTCCATAGGTGTCTTCTTCACAAGACCAGCCTTAGTTGCCATAACCAGATACTTGCCTTCTTCAAATTTACGCATAGGAATAACAGATGTAATGCGCTCACCTGGCATAAGCTGCAGAAGATTGACAATTGCAGTACCTCTTGCAGTTCTTCCTGCCTCAGGGATCTCGTATGCTTTCAGTCTGTATACACGTCCTGTATTGGTAAAGAACATCAGATAATGGTGAGTAGTAGTCATAAGCAGTTCTTCAATGTAATCGTCATCGATGGTCTGCATTCCCTTGATTCCACGTCCACCTCTGTTCTGGCTGCGGAAATTATCTACAGTCATTCTCTTGATATAACCAAGTTTTGTCATAGTAATGACCGTATTTTCCCTTGGAATCAGATCTTCTGTGGAAAGATCATAGACATCATATCCGATGGCAGTTCTTCTCTCATCGCCGTATTTATCAGCGATTGCGAGGATTTCTTCCCTTACAACACGAAGAAGGAGATTTCTGTCTGCAAGAATTGCCAGGAATTTGCGGATCTTCTCTTCTAATTCTGCATATTCTGCTTCCAGCTTCTCTCTTTCCAAACCGGTGAGAGCTCTCAGACGCATATCTACAATAGCCTGAGCCTGCACATCCGTCAGTTCAAATCTGTCCATCAATTCCTGCTTCGCAATCTGAACATTGCGGGCAGCACGAATGATTCTGATAACTTCGTCGATATTATCCAGGGCTTTCAGCAAGCCTTCCAAAATGTGAGCACGTTCCTGTGCTTTATTCAGATCATATTTGGTTCTTCTGGTAACAACGTCCTCCTGATGAGCCAGATAATGCTCCAGAAGTTCTTTCAGATTCAGTACCTTTGGTACAAGGCTGTCGCCCTGAGGTACCACGCAAAGCATAATAACGCCAAAAGTATCTTGCAGCTGGGTATGCTTGTACAGCTGATTCAGAACAACATTTGCATTGGCATCTTTACGCAGGTCAATACAAATACGCATTCCCTCACGGCTGGAATGATCATTCAGGTCAGTAATTCCATCAATCTTTTTATCACGGACAAGCTCTGCGATCTTCTCGATCAGCCGGGCTTTATTTACCAGATAGGGAAGCTCCGTAACGATAATACGTGATTTTCCATTTGGTAAGGTCTCAATATTTGATACTGCACGTACACGGATCTTTCCGCGGCCTGTGCGGTATGCCTCCTCGATTCCCCTTCTTCCGAGAATAGTGGCTCCTGTAGGGAAATCCGGGCCTTTTACAACGTCAAGAAGCTCTTCAATTGTGGTTTCTCTCTGCTCCTCGATGGTATTGTCAATAATTTTTACAACAGCATTAATAACCTCACGAAGATTGTGAGGCGGAATATTGGTAGCCATACCAACAGCAATACCTGTAGTACCATTGACTAGCAGGTTCGGGAACCTGGAAGGAAGCACCTTTGGCTCTCTCTCAGTTTCATCAAAGTTTGGCTGGAAGTCTACAGTATCTTTATTAATGTCAGCAAGCATCTCCATGGAAATTTTGCTCAGGCGGGCCTCAGTGTATCGCATGGCAGCTGCGCCGTCGCCGTCCACAGAACCGAAGTTTCCATGTCCGTCAACAAGAGTATAGCGGAAAGACCAGTCCTGTGCCATATTTACAAGTGCTCCGTAAATAGAGCTGTCACCATGAGGATGATACTTACCCATGGTATCACCAACGATACGGGCACATTTACGATGTGGCTTATCCGGACCGTTGTTCAATTCGATCATAGAATACAGCACTCTACGCTGTACCGGTTTCAAACCATCTCTTACATCAGGAAGCGCTCTTGAAGCAATAACGCTCATAGCATATTCGATGTAAGATTCTTTCATGGTTTTCTCCAGATCCACATCATGGACCTGGTCAAAAATCTTGTCATCCATATTGTTCTATCTCCCCTAGATATCCAGATTCTTTACAAAGCGTGCATTCTCTTCGATAAATTCACGTCTTGGTTCTACCTTGTCACCCATAAGTGTGGTAAATACAAGGTCAATTTCGGAGGTAGCTGCCTCATCCATTGTAACGCGGAGAAGAATACGCTTCTCCGGATCCATGGTAGTCTCCCAAAGCTGCTCTGCATCCATCTCTCCCAGACCTTTGTAACGCTGGATCTTATTGTTGGAGTCTCGTCCTATCTCTGTAAGGATGGCGTTCAGCTCATCGTCATCATAAGCGTACCATACCTTCTTGTTCTTCTCGATCTTGTACAGCGGCGGCTGTGCCAGATATACATAGCCCTGCTTGATCAGTTCCGGCATAAATCTGTACAGGAATGTAAGAAGCAGTGTGGCAATGTGGGCACCGTCAACATCGGCATCAGTCATAATGATGATCTTGTGATATCTCAGTTTGGAAATATCGAAATCATCATGAATACCGGTACCAAAGGCTGTGATCATAGCCTTGATCTCTTTGTTTGCATAAATCTTGTCCAGACGGGCTTTCTCTACGTTCAGTATTTTTCCACGAAGAGGAAGGATAGCCTGTGTAGCACGGTTACGAGCTGTCTTCGCAGAGCCACCCGCGGAATCACCCTCTACGATATAGATTTCGCAATTCTCCGGATTCTTGTCCGAGCAATCGGCAAGCTTGCCTGGAAGGGACATACTGTCAAGGGCAGACTTCCTTCTGGTAAGATCTCGGGCCTTACGCGCTGCCTCTCTGGCTCTCTGGGCAAGTACAGACTTCTCTACGGTTGCCTTGGCTACAGCAGGATTCTGTTCCAGAAAAATCTCCAGCTGTTTGCTTACAACACTGTCTACAGCTCCTCTGGCCTCACTGTTGCCAAGTTTCTGCTTCGTCTGGCCTTCAAACTGCGGATTGCCAATTTTAACGCTGACAATGGCTGTCAGGCCTTCTCGGATATCATCACCGGAAAGGTTTGGCTCGCTGTCCTTGAGAAGCTTATTCTTTCTGGCGTAATCGTTAAATGTGTTTGTAATGGCATTTCTGAAACCAGTAATATGGGTACCGCCTTCAGGAGTATTAATATTGTTTACAAATCCGTAAGTATTCTCTGTATAAGAATCATTGTGCTGCATGGCAACTTCAACCGCCACACCGTCCTTCTCACCCTCGCAGTAAATGATCTCCGGATAAAGAGCTTCTTTACTTCTGTTCAGATAAGTTACAAATTCACGGATACCACCTTCATAGTGGAAAGTTTTCTCCCGTTCCATACCTTCCCGCTTGTCAGTAAGAATGATCTTCAGACCTTTGGTAAGAAAAGCCATTTCACGGAGACGCTGTTTCAGGATATCGTAATCGTATACAGTCTCCTCGAATATCTGCTTGTCCGGGAGAAAAGTAACAGTAGTTCCGGTAGAATCACCACATTCTCCAACTTCCTTAAGCGGATACATTGTCTTACCACGCTCGTAACGCTGCTCATATCTCTTTCCATCTCTGCAGATTGATACTTCAAGCCATTCAGAAAGTGCATTAACAACGGATGCACCTACTCCGTGAAGACCTCCTGATACCTTGTATCCTCCACCGCCAAACTTACCGCCGGCATGAAGAATGGTAAATACCACCTCTACAGCTGGAATGCCGGCTTTATGATTGATTCCTACCGGAATGCCTCGTCCATTGTCTACAACTGTGATGGAGTTATCAGGATTGATCGCTACATTTATTTCTGTACAGTAACCAGCCAGTGCCTCATCTACGGCATTGTCCACGATTTCGTATACAAGATGATGGAGACCACGGCTGGATGTACTTCCAATGTACATACCAGGTCTCTTACGTACGGCTTCCAGACCCTCCAGAATCTGGATTTGGTCCGCTCCGTATTCTGTATTTGTTTCGCCCATGATATTCCTCCTGTTATGATCTATTAAAAAGTTACAGGAATTTACGGCTCATTTCTGCTGCCAGATCTCATTCCTGTTTTTGCGCATAAAAATACAGATTTATTATAGCACAAAAACCCCGTTTTTGCCAGTTAAAAGCCATTTCAAGATGTAAAAAAAACGGCGTATTTTCAACGGATATCCGTCAAAAATACGCCTTATCTCCCCCTATATGTCTGCTTGTCAGGAATAACACCTGCCAGAACAGTTTCTTCTCTATTTTTGCAGCAAAAGCGCCTGGTAAATATCTCTTTTTGTCACACCTCGATCCTTTGCAACCATCTTCATTGCCTCTTTGCGTGCGATCCCCTGATTCTCATAAATCGCCATATGTTCCTCAATGGAGATGTCTCTCCAGGATTCCTGTGACTCCTGTTCCATTTCCTTTCGGCTTCTGCCCTCGATCACCAGGACACACTCTCCAAGGGGCTTCTGATCTTTGTAAAAAGCAATCAGATCTTCGATTGTTGTCCGAAATGCCGTTTCATACTTCTTGGTAAGCTCACGGCAAAGAGTCATTCTGCGGTTTCCAAGAGCATGGTACAATTCCTGCAGGGTACCAACCAAGTGATGGGGTGCCTCATAAAGGATGATGGTGCGGGTTTCGTTTTTCAACTCTTCCAGAATGGCTTTCCTCTCTTTTTTATCCGGAGGTAAAAAGGCCTCGAATGCAAATCTGCGGGTGGAAAGTCCGGACAGGGTAAGAGCCGTGATGCATGCTGCCGGGCCTGGAAGCGAAGTTACTTCAATTCCGGCATCGTAACACATAGCAGCCAATACTTCCCCTGGGTCAGAAATTCCAGGTGTTCCCGCATCTGTGATCAGAGCCACATTCAGACCCTCCTGCATTTTCTCAATGAGGGTGTAGGCTTTCTCCACTTTGTTGTACTCATGGTAACTGGTCATTGGAGTTTTTATGTCAAAATGATTGAGAAGCTTGATACTGTTGCGGGTGTCTTCCACAGCGATCAGATCCACTTCCTTCAGAACACGGAGCACGCGAAGCGTAATATCCTCCAGATTTCCGATTGGCGTGGCACATAGATATAATTTACCACTCATATTTTTCTCCCTTCTGCAATCATCTGTTTTTCATTTTTTATTTGCGATCTTTTTAAATCATATCGTACATTTCCAGAATGTCCTTTGTATAGACTCCCGGCTTCTCATACACGATCAGCGGTCTTTCCACAGTAATCCGGGAATTGCCGCCTTTCAGGGCTTCTATGAGCACCATATTAGGCTCCCTGTCAATGTATGGATAAACAAGCTGCATACGCTTAGGCTCCAGCTTATATTTCGTCAAAACCTGCATAATTTCTGTCAGTCTGAACGGTCTGTGTACCATGTAAAAACGTCCTCTGTCTCCAAGAAGCTTCGAAGCCTGGCTTACCACATCCTCAAGAGTACAAAGGATCTCATGTCGGGCGATTGCCTTTGGCATATGCGGATTGGTCAGTCCATGCTGCCCGATCATATAGGGCGGATTGCAGGTGACAACATGAAAAGAAGCTGCCCCGAAAATACTGACAGCCTCCTTAATATCACCTTGTCTGATACTGACCCTGTCCTCCAGGTTATTGTATTTCACACTTCTTGCTGCCATTTCAGCACACTCTTCCTGGATTTCCAGACCTGTGAAATGCTCTCCCACAGTCTTGGAAGCAAGGAGTACCGGAATAATACCAGTTCCCGTTCCCATATCGAGAACCTTCTCTCCCTTCTTCACTCTGGCAAACCCAGATAAAAGAACAGCGTCCATACCGAAGCAGAATTTCCGGGGATCCTGAATGATATAATAGCCATTCTGCAGATCATCTACCCGCTCATTCTCCTTCACAAGATCATTAATCATCTAATTTGGAATCTCCCTTTTTATCTTCAAGATCCTTCAGTTCCTTTAATTCCTGTTCAGAGACTTTTACTTTCTTTTTTCTGGAACGGAATTTCAGTTCGCCTACAGGGAATTCCTGAATTTCTTTCTCATCACCAATTTCTACTACTACCTTTACAAGCTGGCGAAGTACATTTACACTCTGTACATTGCCCTGGATTCCATCTGGAGTAGTTACCGTATCCCCGATTCCCGGAAGTCTGCGATTCAGCTCCTCATAGGTCTCCTGCTCATTCTTCAGACAGCACATCAGTCTTCCGCATACACCTGAAATCTTCGTCTGGTTCAGAGAGAGATTCTGTTCCTTGGCCATTCGGATGGATACAGGTGCAAACTCGGAAAGATAAGTATGACAACAGAGACATCTGCCGCAGATACCGATTCCTCCAAGAATTTTTGTTTCATCTCTTACACCAATCTGGCGAAGTTCAATTCTTGTCTTAAAAATAGATGCAAGATCCTTTACCAGCTGGCGAAAATCAATTCTGCCGTCTGCTGTAAAGTAAAACAACACTTTATTGTTATCAAAAGTATACTCTGCGTCAATCAGCTTCATCTCAAGTCCATGCTCGCGAATCTTCTTCTGGCAGATCTTGAAAGCGTCCCTCTCACGCTCCCTGTTATACTTCTCTCTTTCATCATCGTCTTTGGTAGCCACACGAAGCACTTCCTTCAAAGGATGTACCACCTGGTCATCCACCACATCCTTAGGTGCAAGCACCACCTTTCCATACTCAACACCGCGGGCAGTCTCCACAATTACATGATCGCCCGGTTTCACTTTATAGTTCTTCGGATTGAAGTAATAGATCTTACCTACATTCCGAAATCTTACGCCTACTACTTTTGCCATTCTATTTCTCCCTGATTGTAAGGAACAGAAGCTCAAGAGCAAGTTCTGTATTTACATTGGCACGAAGACGTACTTTTGTTTTCTCCAGTGCATCCAGAATCTTCTCCAGGTTCTCATAGGAACGCTGGCTTGCCTGTTCCCTTATATAATTTATTTCCTGCTTAAATACAAGATTATCAACTTCCCGTGTAGCCTTAAACATCAGTACATCACGGAACCAGAACTGGAAAAGATCCAGATAGTCACTGATGTTCTGCTTGTCATTGGAAAGCTCCTTGATTGCTTCTGTAAGCTCATATACTTCCATTCCGTCTGCATTCTTCAGGATGCGGAGTGCATTCTGGGTCATATCTGCAAACTCCTGGGAAGTAGCTACCTGTTTCGCTCTGCCAATACTGCCATGAGCATAGGAAGCATCGATCTCAGCCTGATAATCCGGTATATGGAGATGCTCCATCAGGTACTTCTTTACCAAACCGTCATCTACAACCTTCAGATCCAGACGTACACATCTGGAACGAATGGTCGGCAGCAGAGCATCAATATTGCTTGTGAGAAGCATGATAACTGCATATTCCGGCGGCTCTTCAATGGTCTTCAGAAGAGCATTCTGTGCCTGGGGATTCATCAGCTCTGCATTTGCCACAATATAAATCTTGTATGGGCTGCAGTATGGCTTAATATCCACATCATTGATAATCTGTTCCCTGATTTCGTCAATTGTAATCACATTTGGCTTCTCATGGGTCACCATAATGATATCCGGGTGATTCTTACCGATTGCCTTCTTGCAGGAATCACAATGTCCGCAAGGCTCCGTACCGCCCTCTTCACACTGCAATGTCATCGCATAGGTTCCTGCCAGCAATTTCTTTCCAGAACCAGGGTCACCTGTAAAAATATACGAATGGGACACTTTCTCTGTCTGTATGGCATTCTTCAAATGTCTGATTATCTCTTCATGTCCTATAATGTCGTTAAACCCTAACATCGGAATCACCTCACCCTATCATTTTCGCTATTGTCAAAGGCTGCGGTCAGCACCCCTGCATAGCTTATTTTGTACAAATACACTCTAAATGTATTTACCCTTTAATTCTATCATGTACGACAAAATCATGCTATAGTTTTTTGTGAATTTATTCACTTATCAACAAAAAATGTGTTACTGTTCACTCCGTGACCAGTAACGCGCTTCGCGATGCACATTATGCCTGTCTAATATATTCAGCAATTTCTTCTACACATTCCTCCAGATCAACATTCTGGAATTTTCTCGTAATCCCGGCAGCAGCAATTTTTTCTTCGGAAAAATCCTCCTGATCTGCAAGAAATCTTCTGCACATTTCCTCATAGCGGGGTATCTCCTGACCACGCTCTCTTTTCAATGCTCTTGCAAGACGCTCTCCGTCCTCCACTTCGATATAAACAGGACAAACATTCTCTTTTCCATAGTATTCTCTCATTTTCACATAAGATTCAAGTGTACCGATTCCCAGATAGTCAGCATTTTCCAAATCCACCTGACCGTCATCTGCTGTAAAATAGTTCCAGATTCCATGTACTGTATGATAAGCTCTGGCCTCGATCAGATTTCCGCTGCTTCGAAATTCTTCCAGCTTTTTATCATCCACGAAATAGTACTGTTTACCATTCTCTTCCTCTGCACGGATTGGGCGGGTAGTATAAAGAACCAGCTTCTTAAGTCCCAATCCCTCATGTGCTGCCAGCCTGGCATATATATGATCCTTACCAGATGCGCTTTTTCCCATAATGTAAAATATTTTTCCCATAATGTATCAGGCAGGGGTTACACCTCTGCCTGCTCCTTTACTACGCTTATTGTTTCGTTATTTTCTCCGCAAAGACCGTGAAGATTCAGTCCCTGTTCCATATATCTTCTCACATTCCTTGTAAAAAGTCCAGTAATCTGTTCGCCTGGAACAATAATGGGAATCCCCGGCGGATAAAGATATACAAATTCTGCGGCAATTTTCCCTGCACTTTCTTCCAGAAGACAAAGCTGGGATGGGGCATCCATTGCCCTGGAAATGGACATAAGCTGCTTCATAGGACCACACTTGCAGGCATATTTTTCATTTCGCAAGCCATCGCTGCGGGTATCCTTTTTTTCACATCTTTCACAATCTTCAGAATTACATTTAACACACTTCTGCCTTTCCACTTCCGGTACATAATCTGAATTTCCAACAGCTATTTTCTCTGTTATATTCCTGCTCTTCTCTGCCAGTTCAGCTTCCTGTCTGTCGATTTCTTCTATAGCTTTGCAAAGCCTCCGGAATCCTTCCCTGGTGTCTCCAACTGCTGCCAGCGCAAGCACATAATTCTCTGTAGTCATCTCAACTTCCAAATGATATTTTCTTCGAAGGATTCCCGCAAGTTCCGGACCATTTAAACTGCTGTGCAATGTGGACAGAATCAGCTTAGAGCGGTCATAATCAAATATTTCTGTTGTGCCCTGTTCGTCCTTTTCTTCCCCAGTCTCTTCCGGTGTCTGTAACAGACGTATATACCTGCGCTGACCAAGCTGTCTGCGGGCGGCTTCCAGATTTTCCGTAAATTCATCAAATAATCGTCCGCTGTCTTTTTCCAGCTTCGCTACACAGGCATCCAGACTGGACATAAGTATATAAGACGGACTGCTGGTCTCATAAATTCCAAGAAATCTGCGGATCAGCTTCTCACTTACACGTTCACTGCACAGATGAAGCACTGCAGTCTGGGTCATGGCCGGCAATGTTTTGTGAAAGCTCTGGATCACCACATCTGCTCCCAGATCTGCTGCTGAAACAGGAAAATAGTCAGAGAATCTGAAATGAGCGCCGTGGGCTTCATCCACGATCAGCGGAATTCCATGTTTGTGGGCAGTTTCCGCAATCTTGCGCACATCTGAAACCACACCATCATAAGTAGGCGATGTAATAAGGACTGCTTCAATTTTCGGATTTTCCTCAAGATATCTTTCCACACGGGATACGGAAATTGAACCATTTATCCCCAAATCGTTGTCAGATTGTGGATAAATATATGTGGGAACCAGTTCCCGAAGGTAAATTGCGTGGTAAACAGCCTTGTGACAGTTTCTGGCCACCAGAATCTGTCCACCCTTTTTCACAGATGCGGAAATGGCAGTAAGAATTCCTGCCGTACTTCCGTTGACACTGAAAAAACTTTTCCTGGTGCCGTACATTCTGGATAAGGCATTCTGCGCTTCAAGTAAAATTCCCTCAGAATGATGCAGATCGTCGAATCCGTCTATTTCTGTAATATCACGTTCAATAGGAAAATCCCCCTCTATGCACGCCTTATTCCGCTTGTGACCAGGCATATGGAAAGGATAAAAGTCGGATTTGCCGTAGTTCTCCAATTCTTTATATAGTCTTCTCATTTTACCTCTCAATTTTCTCAGAAATTATCACACTTTAAATCTGTATCCCACGCCCCAGATGGTCTCGATATACTGCGGCTTGGCATTATTATACTCAATTTTCTCACGGATTTTCTTGATATGAACTGTAACTGTGGCAATATCGCCTACCGATTCCATATCCCAGATTTCCCTGAAAAGCTCTTCCTTTGTAAAAACTCTGTTTGGATTCTGGGCCAGGAATGTGAGCAGATCAAATTCCTTGGTGGTAAAAGTTTTCTCCTCGCCATTTACCCAGACGCGGCGGGCAGTCTTGTCGATCTTGATTCCACGAATCTCAATAATATCGTTCTTTTGCGTGGTGGAGCCGATCAGACGATTATAGCGATCCATATGTGCCTTTACTCTGGCAACAAGCTCGCTTGGGCTAAATGGCTTGGTCATGTAATCGTCAGCCCCAAGTCCAAGACCGCGGATCTTGTCAATATCATCTTTCTTCGCGGAAACCATAATGATCGGAGTATTCTTAGCTTCTCTTACCTGGCGGCAGATTTCAAACCCGTCTATCTCCGGCAGCATCAGATCCAGAATAATCAGGTCAAAATCTTCTTTCAGTGCCATATTAAGCCCCAGATCGCCTCTGTTGCAGATTATAACTTCAAATCCTGAGAGCTCCAGATAGTCTTTCTCAAGCTCTGCAATTGCTTCTTCATCTTCAATGATCAGAATTCTGCTCATTTCATTGGTACCTCCTGGTATTTTCTAAGTACAAAATACATGATCGTGCCGATTCCAAGACGGCTTGTGGCCCATACCTTTCCCCCATGGTCCTCCAGAATTTTCTTTACAATGGAAAGACCGATTCCGCTTCCGCCTTTGGAAGAATTTCGTGAAACATCTGTACGGTAAAAACGGTCGAAAATATAAGGCAGATCCTTCGGGCCAATACCTTTTCCATTGTCCTCAATCTCAATCTGGATAAAATCACCCACATCCTTGATTCGGATCTGAATGATTCCTTTAGGCTTGTCCATATATTTGATAGCGTTGCTGATAATGTTATGGATAACACGGCGGATCTGCTCCCCATCGGCAATTACCATAACATCTTTTTCCACATAGTTGGCATAAACCAGCTCAATTCCCCTGGTCTCAAGTTCCAGACCAACTTCCTCTGAACAATCTTCAAAATAATCTTCCACATTTAGTTTGTTGAAAGTATAAGGAATGCGGTTGGTATCGATTTTGGAATAAAAAGTCAGCTCGTTGATCAGATGATCCATCTCATTTGTCTTGTTGTAGATGGTGCGGACATAGCGATCCATTTTCTCAGGGGTATCTGCCACTCCATCCATGATTCCCTCTACATATCCTTTCACTGCTGTGATCGGAGTTTTCAGATCATGGGAAATGTTGCTGATCAGCTCTCTGTTCTCTTTTTCTATAAGGCTTTTTTCTTCTGTAGATTCTTTCAGACGGCGGCGCATTTCCTCGAAATCCTGACAGAGCTCAGAAAATTCGTCTTTTCCTTCTACATCCAGAACGAAATCCAGGTTGCCCTCTTTTATATTCTGCGTCGCTTTTTTTAATTTAACCAATGGAACGGCAATGCTGCGATATACCCAAAGACCAACTACCAAAGCAACGGAGATCAGGATTACAAACGCACTGATAAACAAATCCTTGGCCATTACATGTACCCTGCCCTGACTGTCGGCTGAGTCTGTTATGGAAATATCATATACTGTTCCATCGCTCTCAGTCACTGCCTGTGCTTTCTGCGCCTGTGACTGGCTGAATCCATACAAAGTGGCGGCAAACAGAAGCAGAGGCATAAGAATGATCATGGTGAATCCCAGAATGATTCTTGTTTTTAGCTTCATAACAGTTCTATCCTTTTTCTTCTTTTTACGGAAATTTTCAACAGCTTCCCTGTCGTATGAAGCTGCTTCACCGGATTTATATAGATTATAGCATAAAGCTCTGATTTCATCTCTTAATTTTCTATAAAAAATAGCTCTATAATATTCAGTTTTTCAACATAAAAAACCTGGAAAAGACTTCTTCTGCTATATACCAGTCTCTTCCAGGCTCTAACTTTAATATGGAATTTTCAAGCAGGCTTCAATACAAGCCATTTTCTTTTAACCAAATTTTACGCAAGATATTTCTTCAGATCATCAACCTTGTCTAGATGCTCCCACGGAAGATCTACATCTGTACGGCCGAAATGTCCGTATGCAGAAGTCTGTTTGTAGATCGGGCGGCGGAGATCAAGCATTTTGATGATTCCAGCCGGACGAAGGTCAAAGTTCTCACGGATGATCTCTACCAGTTTCGCATCAGATACTTTACCTGTTCCAAATGTTTCTACATGAATAGAAGTCGGATGTGCAACACCAATTGCATAGGAAAGCTGGATCTCGCACTTGTCAGCAAGACCTGCTGCAACAATGTTCTTTGCAACATAACGTGCTGCATAAGCTGCAGAACGGTCAACCTTTGTGCAGTCTTTTCCGGAGAAAGCACCGCCGCCGTGACGTCCTGTTCCGCCATAAGTATCAACAATAATCTTACGTCCTGTAAGACCGCTGTCGCCGTTTGGTCCACCGATAACGAAACGTCCGGTCGGGTTGATAAAGTATTTCGTATCCTCATCTACCATGTCTGCCGGGATGATCTCATCAAATACGTATTTCTTGATGTCTGCATGAATCTGCTCCTGTGTAACATCCGGGTCATGCTGAGTGGAGCAAACAACTGCATCAATACGGCTTGGTTTGCCATTCTCATCATACTCAACTGTTACCTGAGTTTTTCCATCTGGTCTTAAATATTTCAGAGTGCCATCTTTACGGACTTTTGTCAGCTGACGAGAAAGTTTGTGTGCCATGTTGAT
Organism: Ruminococcus sp. 1001713B170207_170306_F1; assembly: GCF_015668065.1. Taxonomy (NCBI): domain Bacteria; kingdom Bacillati; phylum Bacillota; class Clostridia; order Eubacteriales; family Oscillospiraceae; genus Ruminococcus; species Ruminococcus sp. 1001713B170207_170306_F1. The sequence continues at coordinate 15,813 of NZ_JADPEX010000026.1, forward strand.
TGCGTATGGCATGTATTCTTCTGTCTCGTTGGAAGCATAACCAAACTGGATTCCCTGGTCACCAGCTCCAATAGAGTCAAGCTCGTCCTCATCCATCTGATTCTCTTTCTGCTCAAGTGCTTTATCAACACCCATTGCAATATCAGCAGACTGTTTATCAAGTGCTGTGATTACCGCACATGTATCAGCATCGAATCCGAATTTTCCACGAGTATAACCAATCTCGCGGATTGTCTCTCTTACGATTGACTGGATATCGATATTTGCCTTGGAAGTGATCTCACCCATAACCAGAACAAGACCTGTTGTAGTTGCAGTCTCGCAAGCTACACGGCTCATCGGATCCTGTGCGATCAGAGCATCCAGGATGGCATCAGAAATGGCATCACAGATTTTATCCGGATGACCTTCAGTTACAGATTCGGAAGTAAATAAGATTTTTTCTTTGTTTTCCATTCTTTTGTTTTTCCCTTTCTTCGATGGAGCGAAAATTTCCAAAACAGCTAATATCTATCGCTGCATTGTATGTTTTCCGCGAAAAAAAGAACAGCCCGGACAAGCGGACTGTCTTATAAATGACTTTTTATATAAACAATCCTCTTATTGTTCGATCACTCGCTCAGGTTGGCACCTTCCTCTCTTTCGAGGGGTTGCCGTGGCTTCATAGATCCTATGTATCTCCACCACTCTGAATAAAAGGCTATTCTTCAGTTTTCCTGTTGCAAGCAATACAATATACTGATTGCTTATAATTGTCAATAGACATTTAACGTCTTATGACTATTTTTCACCAGATCAAATCTGATACTTAACAAATCACGGCGGTCAGGCTGCGATCTGAAATTAACAATTCACCCTACACGCAGGCGGAATTTCTGAATATCCTTCTCACTGGAAACTCTCTCGATCTCTGCGCCAAGGCTGCGAAGCTTCTCTTCGAAGTTCTCATAGCCACGCTGGATGTAAACAATATCGTCCACAATGGTGATTCCCTCTGCTGCCAGTCCTGCAATAACAAGAGCTGCCCCTGCACGAAGGTCCGGTGCGCTTACTCTTGCACCAGTAAGCTTATTTACGCCATCAATAATTGCGGAATTGCCTTCAACCTTAATACAAGCTCCCATTCTGGAAAGCTCGTCTGCATATTTGAAGCGATTCTCAAAAATACTCTCAGTTACGATGCTGGTTCCCTCTGCAAGTGCAAGGGTAACCGCAATCTGCGGCTGCATATCAGTCGGATATCCCGGATATGGAAGGGTCTTCACATGAGTGCGATGAAGTCTGCCCACTGCACGTACACGTACGGCATCATCAAACTCCTGAACTTCACATCCGATTTCCTCAAGCTTGGCTGTAGTAGCTTCGAGATGCTTTGGAATTACATTCTTAACTGTGACATCCCCACCGGTAGCTGCTGCAGCGAACATAAAGGTTCCTGCCTCGATCTGGTCCGGAATGATGGAATACTCTGTGCGGTGAAGCTTCTCAACACCCTTGATACGGATCACATCTGTACCAGCGCCTTTGATATTGGCTCCCATGCTGTTCAGGAAGTTGGCAACATCTACTACATGTGGCTCTCTGGCAGCATTCTCAATAATCGTACGTCCTGGTGCAAGAGATGCTGCCATCATAATATTGATGGTTGCTCCTACAGAAACTACATCCAGGAAAATATGGCTTCCATGAAGATTAGATGCCTCGGCAACAATGGCTCCATGAAGAATATCAACTTTCGCACCAAGGGCTCTGAAACCTTTCAGATGCTGGTCAATCGGACGGCTTCCGATATTGCAGCCACCTGGAAGAGGAACTTCTGCTCTTTTATATTTGCCAAGTAATGCGCCAAGAAGATAGTAAGATGCACGGATCTTCTTAATATACTCATAATCTACACTTACATCACCAATGGTAGAACCATTGATCTTAACAGTTGACTTATTGATTCTGTCAACCTGTGCTCCGATGCCAGCTATTGCCTCCAGTAAAACGTTGATGTCTCTGACGTCAGGCAGATTCTCGATGAGAATTGTCTCATCCGTCATAATGGCTGCTGATAAAATAGCCAGCGCTGCATTCTTTGCACCTGCTATCTCTACTTCACCAACAAGCGGATTTCCACCTTTAATCACATACTGTTCCATAATACACCTCTATTATTCTTACTCCGCGAGCCAAAAAGGCTATTGTCAATTTCTCTCCAATAACCTGACAGCCCTCCTCTGATTCACAGTTACTGTTCACTTCGTTCATCGTAACACATTCCGCGAATAGTAACGATCTACAGTTACTTAATAACCCCTGTCTGTAGTGTTTCCAAAAGTGCCTGCAGACTTGCTTCCAAATCTTTCCCTTCTTCATCTACCACAATGTCTGCATATTTCTCGTATAAGGGAACTCGCTCCTCATATAAACTCTTCAAGGTCTGTCCTTCTTTCAGAAGAACTCCCCGCTTCTTAAGATTTCCAAGCCGTTTCTCAAGAGACTCCAGAGAAAGGCTGAGGTAAACTACCTTCCCAATTGATTTCAAGTGTTCCATGGCTTCACTGCAATATACCACACTTCCCCCAGTAGCAATTACAGTATTCTCTGTATCAATCGACGCATTTACGCGATTCTCAATAGCCTTGAAACCTTCTTCTCCTTCTTCATCAATGATCTGATAAAGACGTCTTTTTTCTTCTTTTTGTATTAAAAGGTCTGAATCTAAAAATTCGTATCCAAGTATTTTCGCAAGAACAACGCCCAGTGTGCTTTTACCTGCACCGGGCATTCCAATTAATGTTATATTATTCATTTTCATTCGATACTCCTTTAAATAATAACACATAAGAGCCATTATTGCAATCATATTAAAAAATTGTTACTGGGTTCGGTTTTTTAATGGATGATTTTTAAGTTTCTGATTATGCTTTTTTCCTTTTTTTACGCTATATCCAAAGGTGCCCAGTTTCTTTCCAAGTCCCAGATATTCTCCATGGGAATACACCATCAGTTTTGACTGATTCAGCTGAAATTTATTATTTTTATCCATATAGGCTTCGTCCGCATGCACTGCAACTACTTCCGCAAGGAACATGTGATGAGAACCAAGCTTCTCAATTTTCTTAACTTTACATTCAATATTTACAGGAGCTTCACCGATCATTGGTGCCTTCACTTGATCCGCCTTTTCTTTGGTAAGATGAAGCTCCTGAAATTTATCAACCTCTCTGCCGGACCGCACGCCACAATAATCGGTGGCGTATACAAGCTCTTCTGTGGTAAGGTTCAGAACAAATTCCTTTGTCTTGCAGATCATATCGTAAGAAAATCTGGTGGGACGAACGGAGATGCTTACCATTGGCGGGTTGGTACACACGGTGCCAGCCCACGCTACTGTTATTATATTATCATTACCCTCGCCATCTGTAACGCTGACCATCACAGCAGGAAGCGGGTAAAGCATATTGCCTGGTTTCCAGGTCTGTTTTGCCATATTTTGCTCCTCTTTTATGTGAAAATTTCCCGTGCAAAGAACCTTCTGCGTTACTTTTCACTTTGTGAGCAGTAGCTTTTAACAGCCTCTTTGCCGGGAAAATCTTTATCATCAGTTAAAGTCATTTGCCATGATCTGTGCGGCTTCCATCATAGCCGGGATCATCTGTTTCTTACGGGAAACCACGCCTTTCAGGTGGAAGCACTTATCTTCCGGTTCCTGCTGAAATGCGATTTTTCCCATTTCCTCGCTGCCCTCGCCGTAATAAATTACATCTGAGGACTCGTCCATAATATTGGTTAACATAAAGTAAACACGGGTAATTCCATGGCGTCCGCACTCGCTTACCATAAATGGTTTCAGGCGAACTTTGATCTCCTGAAGTTCTTCCTCGTCCATGGAACTGATCTGTCCAACACCAAAAGCCACATTTCCTTCTGCAATAAATTTCTTGTAATCCTGATAGAAAATTTCTTCAGGTGCTTTATCCTTCAGATTGCTTCCAGCCTTGAACATTTCTCTTGCGAAATCTTCAATCTTAATGTCCGCGATCAGTGCAAGCGCACTTGCTGCGATCTTGTCCTGCTGGGTGCAGGTTGGGGAACGGAACATTAAGGTATCGGAAATAATGGCTGCACAGAGAAGTCCTGCGATCTTAGGCGGAATCTCCAGTCGCTGCTCGTCATAAATCCGGTAAAGGATTGTCGCAGTACATCCAACTGGCTCATTTCGGAAATTAATCGGCTTCATAGTTTCCAGAGAACCAAGCTTATGATGGTCAATGATCTCCAGAATCTCTGCTTTCTCAATATTATCAACAGCCTGGTCTTTTTCATTATGATCTACCAGAATTACCTGTTTCTTGTGCATGTCAAGGAAATTTCGTCTGGAAATGGTTCCCACACATTTTCCCCGCTTATTGATAACAGGGAATGCACGATGGCGGTGCTTGATCATAACATCCTGGATATCATCTGTGAAATCTTCAGTATTAAAAGTTACCAGATTATCTTTTTTCATCACATAATTTACCGGAATACTCTGGTTGATCATGCGGGCAATTGTGTAGGTATCATATGGAGAAGAGATAATGATGATCTGTCTCTCCTGAGCTTTCTTTATTACCTTCTCACTTACCTGAATACTCATTCCTACAATAATGCAGCTTACATTCAGTTCTATTGCCTTTAACTGATCTTCCTCACGGTTTCCAAGAATAACCATATCATTTTCTTCGATATAGTTCTTCATCACCTCCGGATCAGCAGTTCCAATAAGGATTTTCCCTTTGGTAAAATAGCCGTGACCATTTCCTTCTACGATTTCACCGTCAAGAGTATCCCTGATCTTGTTATACTGAGTTCTGGCATTTGAAAGAAGATAGCTGTCCTTGGTATCCATGTAAACATCAGCAATATCGCCGATTGTTACAATTCCCTCCAGCTCATCCTCGCTGTTACAGATGGGAAGGGTCACAATGCCTTTATTCTGCATCATATCCCAGGCATTTTTCAGGGACATGGTACGGTCTGCATCCGGTTTTGGACGGATATCCATATCTTTTACCTGCGTTCCGATATTTCCCAGATAAGCCGGTGGCTGTACGCCAAAACGATTCAGTACATACTGGGTCTCTTCATTGATCTGACCGGCACGTCTTGGAATATAACGCTTGGTCTGGGTGGTTCTGTTTTTGATATCTGCGTAAGCAATTGCCGAACAAATAGAATCCGTATCCGGATTCTTATGTCCCATTACAAATACTTTCTGATTCTTCATTCACATTCTTCCTTCCAAAATTCAGCTGACCTCTGCACACTTTTCATCTGTAAATAGAGTTTTTTATTTCGGGTCTACTTTTCAAACACGCTCTACAGAAGATTTTCATTTTGGGCGATTGTCTTAATCGTCCAAATCTGCACTTTATATTAATTCAGTTTAATATTTGCAAATAAAGCTCCCAGAGATGTGGTTGCCTCTTCTCCGGACTGTGGGATTTCAATTTTCTCTTCTTCCACTTCTTTTGCCATCATATCAGTTGCTTCTTTGATACTCAGGCTCAGTTTTCCATCTTTCACTGCAGTTACTTTTACTTTCACCTTATCTCCAACTGCAAGAACTTCTGATGGTTTACGGATTCTCTTTTCGCAAATCTGGGAAATATGTACCAGTCCGGATACGCCGTTTCCAAGATCTACAAATGCGCCGTATGGCTGAAGGCTCTCTACAGTTCCTTCTGTTACAAAGCCTGGCTGGATATTGGAAATTTTATTCTTTCTTTCCTCTTCTGCTTTTTCCCTTAAAATTTCTTTCGCAGAAAGAATCAGTTTTTTGTCCTCTTTATTGACATCGATTACCTGAACCTGGATGTGTCTGTTCAGATATTCGTTGGTGTCTTCTACGTAATTCAAGGCCAGCTTGGAGGCCGGGATAAAGCCGCGCACACCTTCTACATAAGCAACTGCACCGCCGTTTACTACACCTTTTACCACTACATCAAGAACCTCTCCGGAGGCTTTCAGCTCTTTTAATTTGTCCCAAGCCAGGACGTCAGTAGCCTCAACTTTGGATAAAAGGATGTTACCATTTCCATCGTCTTTTCTTACGACTGTGGCGGAAACTTCATCTCCAGGGTGTACTTCTTCTTTAACGTTAAAGCCCGGCTCTCTGCTGTAATCTTCTACCGGGATAATACCTTCTGCATAATATTTTAAATCTACAATAATTTCTTTATCATCTACACTCACAACTGTTCCTGTGAGAATGTCGCCTTCTTCAATTTTCTTAAAAGAAGCTTCAAGTTCTGCTTCGTAATCCTTCATTGTCTCTGCCATGACCTAGACTCCTTTGCCCCTGTTTTTGCTTCATTATAGCACACCGCTTATTCGTTGCAAATAAATTTTGGAATGTACATTCGAAAAAACACCGCTCTTTAAGCGTCAGAGTGTAATATCTGGCGTTTAAAGAGCGGCATATTCAGACAAATTTTCCAAAAAATTGTGACGCACATCTTGCAGAAAACCTTTTTCAAACACGCTCCAGAGCGTGCAGATTGCAGGAATACTTTTTCAAATACGCTCTAAAACGAGGAGTGCCCCGGCAGTAGCTGCCGGGGCGATTATTATGAAAAAATTTTATGTGTAATGGTGTCATTACAACGTCTTCTGTGTATGTTCTTTCGAACTGATTATATAGTATCAGATACTTATGAACAAAATACATGCAAATTGTTAACGAATAATGAACATTTGTTTTATTTGCACAATTTCTTCTTTCATTTTCCTCTTTTTTTATAAATTTACCACATTTGCATCTTTACTTTAATTTGATAAAGTTATACATTTTGCACATTTTACATTTCTCATTCGAATAATCCTTTTACAAATTCGATTAACTTCGACACAAGACCTTTGGCATCATCCTTTGTAACACCCATATCCTGCAGCTTACTGTATACAGAATTTACATCGCTTCTAAGAGCATCTTCGTCAATTTTTGCATCCAGAACCTTGCGTACTACAGAAACAAGGGAATCTACATCTGAATCAGACAGAGATACACCAAAATGGTCTGCTGCCTGAGTTACAGCACTTCGTACCTGGTCATCTGTGATATTCTGCTGGTCTACAAGATCCTTGGCATACATAATAATGTCTACTGCTTTTCCAGGGTCAGAAGCAAGAAAATCAATTCCACTGTCCAGAAGACTTTCTACTACTTCTGTATCACTGGATGCCATAACCGGCATCGGCATGGAACATGCAAGAACTCCTGCAAGGATAAGTGCTGCTGATTTTTTCATTTTTATCATGATAATTACCTCCTGATTGAATGTTGCTGTTCAAGACTTGCCCAGTAACGATTAAATGTCATCTGTTCAAATCTCTCCAGTAACAATTAAATAGCTGCTGTTCATGGTCTGACCAGCAATAGTTAATATTCTGTTCACAAACTGCTGGAATCTGGTCATATTTATGATCTGATTTCCTCATATCAAGTAATTTTCTTCTGAAATTTAATCAATACCGGAAATAAATCTTCCTCCAGATTCCAGCCCATTATACTACACCTTTTCCTTTTATTTGTAAAATGTATCTAAAAACTTTATAATCTTTTTATAACTAATCTCCAAAAACAGCCCATTTTTCCAGGAAGTTACAAATCTTTTCAAATTCGTTCACTAATTTTTCATAAGATAAACACGATTCTTTCAAACTTTCCCGATATACTAACATCATAAAAATAATAACAGCCAACATTATTTTTATAAAATTTCTTTTTCATATGTCAGTCACCCAAAAGTGATTGACTCTCCTTCCTTTTAAAAAATATATTTGAGACAAAATAAAAATCACCCGTCTAGCCACCGGGTGATTTTTATTTGTATAAGATTTATGCAGTAAATCATTTCCGAACATGTGAAGGATCACGGGAGCCGCAACGCTGCGAAGCAATCCGAAGATATCAAGAACGGGGCTTACGCCCCGTTCTTGATATCTATCTCAATTTATTAAATGCGTTTGCAAGATCAGCAAATTCTGCTAAAGTAAGCGCTTCGCCTCTCACATTTACCGGAATTCCGGTCTCTGCCATAGCTTTCTCAATTTCCTCTTTTGAAAAATCAAGCTCCTGGGAGTTCTTCAGTCCATTTACCAATGTTTTTCTTCTCTGATTAAAAGATGCCCGGATCAGCCTGAACATCAGCTTCTCATTGTCCACCTGCACTGGCGGCTCTTCATATCTCACAAGCTGGATAACAGCACTTCCCACCTTCGGTCTTGGCATAAAACAGTTCGGCGGAACATTCGCAATGATCTGCGGTCTGGCATAATACTGAACAGCCAGAGACAAAGCACCGTAATCCTTTGTTCCAGGACCAACCTGCATTCTGTCTGCCACTTCCTTCTGTACCATAATGGTGATGGAAGAAATGGGAACATGGTTTTCAAAAAGTCCCATGATGATTGGTGTGGTAATATAATAAGGCAGATTGGCAACCACCTTGATAGGCTTGCCCCCATTTTTCTCCTGTGCCAGCGCCGCAATATCAACTTTCAGGATATCCTCGTTGATCACAGTCACATTATCCCAGTCTTTCAAAGTATCATTTTCCAGAATCGGGATCAATGTCTTATCAATCTCTACAGCCACCACTTCTCTGGCTGCCTCAGCCAGATACTGGGTCATGGTTCCAATACCCGGTCCGATTTCCAGAACAAAATCATCCTTGGTGATCTTGGAAGCCTCGATTATTTTTTCCAGAACATGGGTATCGATAAGAAAATTCTGACCAAACCTTTTCTGGAAAGCAAAATTATACTTTTGAAGAACTTCAATGGTATATTTCGGATTTCCTAAATAAGGTCTGATCATATTAATTTCCTCTTTCTTTTAAATTATTTAATCATTATCTGCAAATCACACAATCTGGGCAGCTGTCTGCAATTCCCCTATTACTTATTTTGCAAAATCTTTCTCATAAAGAACCGTAAATCCATCACGGTCTACTCTCTTTTTCTTATTAAACTTCAGAAGTCCGCCCTGGGATTTCGCCATTGCTGCGTCAAGCATTTCCTTAACTGCGCCAATGTTCATAGGCTGGTCTTCTTTCTGGTTCACACCGATCAGATTATACAATGCAAGCATTCCCATCTGGTCGATCTTGTAACCATTTTCCTTGGTGTAAACTCTTGCAAAGTTTACAAGTTCATCATTGGTAAATACCGGAATGTTGATCATGGATGTAAACTTCTTGGCGAATTTCGGGAATCTTGCAATCAGCTTACGCATTCCGATCTTCTCATCCTCAATGATCACAGTAAGTCCGTCTGTGCGGAACTCCATAGCCTTATCCAGAATATCTACTGTTTCCTGTGTCAGCTGGTTAGCATTCTCAATGACAAGGAAACCACCGCTAAGCTTGCCGATCACTTTCGTAATATCCATCTCGTTCAGCTGGTCGGCAAATACATAAGCCACCTTGGAAGCCGGCAGATTCAGCTCTTTACAGATTGCCGGAATCAAGCTTGCGATCAGTCTTGTCTTACCAGTTTCTTTCCCACCCATGACGATCACGTTTCCAGTCTTGGAGGTCTTATCAGCAGCCGCCATCTGCACATCGCAAAGTGCACTGATCAGCTGTTCCCGCATTCCCGGAACCTTTACAAAATATGTAAACAGCTTCTTCTCATCATCGGTGAGTGATTTCTCTCTTGGCACAATGTCAGATGGATTTCTCTTATCCTTTGGCTGAATAGAATCGATAAACTGTTCCAGTTCCTCTTCCTCGGAAAGAGATTCAGAAGACTCTTCTTCCTCTTCATCCTCATCAAAATCAAAGTTTTCGTCCTCAGAATCTTCCGGTTCTTCCTCTGCATCTTCCGTTTCAACCACATCATCTGCAGCTGGAGGCATATCCTCATCCTCTTCTTCGCCAATGCTCTCTCTGAGAAGTTTGGCAATAAATTCATCCTCAGACATGGAATCATCAGAAGGCTCTTCTTTCTCCTTATGACCTGCCGGGCCATTCATAAACTCATCCTCAGCAGCCTGAAGATCCTCTTCGGAAAGGAATTCCTCTTCCTCAAGCTCTACAACCGGCTTTTTCTGCTCTGGTTCTGGCTCGATTTCTTCCTCGTCCTCAGTGATAACTTCCTCTTCTTCTGAAATATCCTCTGCCTTTTCTTCTTTTACAGCATTCTGAGGTTTCGTAGATATTTCTTGGGCAGCTTCTACAATTTCTTTATTTTCTTCCTGAACTTTCTCTTCATCTACCTTCTCATCCGGAATTTCAATTCCCTGTGCAGAAGCAGCAGCAAGAATCGTATCCTCCAGATTGAAATTTGAAAAATCAAATGCAGGTTTCTCGTCTTTCATTTTCTCCGCAGCATCAGCCTCATCACTGAAAAGGTTATTCTGTACAGGTGCCTTGGGAACCTCAATCTCTTCCGGTACCATATTCTTCATAGAATCCGGAATATTCAGTGTAGGCATTTTCAGGTTCTCAACAGGTGTTTCTGTTTCTGTGGAAAATGCGTTCTTCTCTTCTGCAGACTCTGAACGATCTGCATTCTCTAAACCTTCTGTATTCTCTTCGGAAACTGCTTCTGCTGATTCCTCCGCAGTCTCATCTGCTGTACTCACAGATTCTTCAGCAACATTCTCCTTGGTATTCTCCACTTTCACCTTGCCAGTTTCAGGCTCCAGCTCCGGTACACTTTCATATTCTTTCTCAGAAGCCGGATCACGAAGCATTTCTTCCTGAACCTCTTTCGTCTGCTCAGTGGAAACAATGCTGTCTTCCATTTCATCCATCTTACGGCTTCCAAAGATGTCACGAAGTCCTTTGGAAATTTTATCCTGAAGACTCTCTACGCCATCCAGATCCTCGCTCTTGATCTGAATACTTTCAATAGATTCGCTTCCCTGGTTCTCAGCTTTCGGTGCTTTCTCTTCTTCCTTGATGGTATCTGCTTCCTCAGGTTTCAGAAGCTTCGGTACAAACTGCTGTTCATACCGCTCTTTCTCCGCGCCAGTAAGAGCACCCATACGCTGTTTCAGGTCCATAGCCTTCATCACGTAGTTACCCTCGTTGAACCAGAGAATGATCTCGTTGCAAAGCTCCAGACATTTCTCTTTGTCACCATCCTGATAGTACAGTTTGGCAAGCTCGTAAGACCATTTTTCGGTAAATTCTTTCTCCTTATAATCCTCCAGAACCTTGATCTGCTCTGCAAGAGGAGCCTTTTTTTCTTTCAGGATCTTGTATTTCAGGATGTACTGCGTATTATCATTTGGCGCAACTTCCCTGTACTCCTGATAAAATTCCACTGCCTCGGAAACCTGTCCCAGCTTCAGGGAAACTTCTACAAGACGATAAAGAATGTTCTTACCAATGGAGGCTCTGTGATAAGCCAGCAGGAAAATTTCCTTGCTGTCCTCATAGCGTTTATTGGCAGCATAGATTTCACCAACCACACAAAGGGTACGAACATTTTTCACACGGCGCCAGTCAATGCTGTCTACAACATTCATGGCTCCCTTATAGTCTTTCTGTTCTACTAAATGGTTAATCTCTTCAAGTTTAACCCGAAATTCCTCTTTGTCCAAATTTTTCACCAACTTTCCATAGTTAATGCCAGTTTAGCATATCGCATACTACTTCGCAAGCTTATTTATCTGCAGGACCCCCCATCGGCTGATACACATGCCCTGCCACAACGTGAAACACTTTATTGATCGTAAACTGATGACTGACAAAATCATCCAGACCAGTACAGGTGATCATGGTCTGAATATCATGAATACTCTCAAGAAGATAATTCTGACGGCTGCTGTCCAGCTCCGAAAGGACATCGTCCAGAAGCAGAACTGGTTTATCATGAATGATCTTCTCCACCAGATAAATCTCCGAAAGTTTCAGGGAAAGGGCTGCTGTTCTCTGCTGCCCCTGCGAACCATATTTGCGGATATCAATTCCGTTCACAGCCACCATTAGGTCATCCCTGTGAGGTCCGGACGAAGTCATTTTCATCCGAAGATCCCGGTCTCTGTTGCGGAAAAGGCTCTCTTCCAAAGCCTCACTCTCCACGCTTGGTTCATATATCACTTCTATATTCTCAATACCGCCGGTAAGATTTCTGTGAATTTCCTTAATGATCTCATTAAGGGACTCCACAAATTCTCTTCTTTTGCCAATGATCTTACGGCCATAATTTACCAGCTGCATATCCCATACATCCAGAGTCGCTCCAAGATCCGGTCGCTTATACATATCCTTCAGCAGCTTATTTCTCTGATTCAGAACATGATTGTATCCGGCAAGATCTGTGAGGTATAGTTTATCCAGCTGACAAAGCTCCGCGTCCATGAATCTTCGTCGCTCTCCCGGACCGTTTTTGATAATATTCAGATCCTCCGGGGAAAAGAAAACCAGATTCACCACACCGAGAAGCTCTCTCGCCTTCTTTATGGGAAGCCCGTTGATTGCCACGCCCTTGGCCTTATTTTTCCGAAGGTGCATGTCAATCTTATAAGACATGGAATCTTTTCCCACCATCATGCGGATATGGGCTTCATCCTGTTCAAAGCGGATAATCTCCCGGTCTTTGCTTCCTTTATGGGATTTGCTGGTTCCGCACAGATACACAGACTCCAGGATATTTGTTTTTCCCTGGGCATTATCCCCATAAAAAATATTGGTTCCTTTGTCAAAAGAAAGTTCCAGCGATTCGTAATTTCTGAAATTGCTTAATTTTATGGATTCAATATAAGCCATTTTACTCGTTTCCGGACAGAACCTTCACATCCTGGCCATTATAGGAAATAACGTCACCGCCATAAACCTTGCGGCCTCTTCTGGTATCTACTTCGCCATTTACTTTTACAAGTCCGTCGTTGATCACATATTTTGCCTCAACGCCGTCTGATACAAGGTCAGCAAGTTTCAGTGCCTGGCCAAGTTTGATAAATTCATCTCTGATTCTGATTTCCAATTTTCTGCCTCCACTCTTCTGGCATCACGACTGCAATTCGTTTTCGGACTGTCTCCAGCCATTATTTGCAGCCCGTGTTCACTTCCATTCCTCTTCCAATTGTCTGTTACGTTTCTCTCTGTGACAAGTGTCATTATCTTGCCTGGTTCTGATTTATGTTAACCGGAAGAATCAGATACGTGTAAGTTTCTTCCTCATCTCTGATAAAGCAAGGTGCTTTCGGATTCACTAGGTAAATGTCGATGGTCTCATCATCAATAACCTTCAGTGCATCGATCAGAAACTTGGGATTAAATCCGATCAGAATATCTTTACCCTCTTTCTCAATATCAATATCCTCGTTCATGGAACCCATTGCAGAATCAATCTTCAGCTCCATGCTGCCATCTGTAATGTGGATAATGATCGGTTTCTTATCTCCTTCTCTTACAAGGAGTGTGGCACGGTCGATACAATCCAGGAATTCTTTTTTGTTAATGGAAAGTTTGGTCTCATAATCGCTGGAAAGCATCTGGTCAATACGGAAATATTCCCCCTCGATCAGACGTGAAACTACCATAGTCTGGTCAAATTCAAATAAAATATGATTGTTTGTGAAGAAAATGCTGACTACATCATCCATTTCTCCGGATAAGATCTTACTGATCTCATTCAGAGTCTTGCCTGGAACTACAACCTTGCGGTCTGAATAGTCTTTCTTCAGAGGCATTTTGCGGATCGCAATACGGTGTCCATCCAGAGAGACAATTTTCAGACAATTATCCTTAATTTCAAACAGCTCACCAGTCATTAATTTGTTGTTATCGTTGACTGCAATTGAGAATATTGTCTGATAAATCATATTCTTTAATGTATATTGAGAGATAGTTAATGGTTCATCTCTTTCAATCATAGGAAGATATGCGAAATCTTCTCCTGATTTTCCAGGAATATTAAATTTTGCTTTCTCACAGGTGATAGTTGCAGCGAATTTTTCATCAGTTTTAATGGTAACATCGTTGTCTGGAAGTCTTCTGATGATCTCGTAAAAGATTTTCGCATTCAGGGCAACCATTCCTTTTTCTTCTATAGTACCTTCGACAATGGTTTCGATTCCAAGTTCCATGTCATTAGTAGTAAATTTGATCTGATTTGTTGTTGCATCAATCAGAATACATTCCAGAATTGGCATAGTTGTTTTGGATGGTACAGCTTTTAAGGAAATGCTGACGCTCTTCAACAAGTTACTTTTGGAGCAAATGATTTTCATAATGTGTATAACTTCCTTTCTGGAGAAAATGGGTTTTTCATTAAATATATTTAAGAAGATATCCGCCGTATCCGCCGTAGGGGGTGTGAATATGTGAAAAACTCACTTCCGCCCAGTGAATAAAAGGGTTTCGGGTATGGATAACTTCGTGTAAAAGCATTGGTTTAGAGTGTGAATAACCTGTGTAAAACCACATAAGCGATTTTGTCGCCAAAAGTTATTCACATTAATACACATAATGTCAACATCTTATACACATGAAATGTGGAAAAAATGTGTTAAGTTTGTGGATTAATTTTTTTCTTTAATGTATCAATGGTGTTCTGGAGCTGTTCGTTGTTCTGGAGCTCCTTTTCGATCTTTTCTACTCCGTGCATAACGGTAGTGTGGTCGCGATTTCCAAGATACTGTCCTACATTTTTCAGCGGGATCGCCAGAATTTCACGGCAAAGATACATTGCCACCTGTCTTGGCATCACGATCTTGGAACTTCTTTTATTTCCACAAAGATCGGCAGTACTTACATTAAAATGCTCTGCTACCATAGAAATAATGTAGTCTGCAGTAATCTGTTTATTTTCATTCGGTGCGACGATATCCTTCAGAGCCTGCTCGGCAAGTTCAAGGGTAACCTCTTTTTTCTCCAGTTTTGCATAAGCAACTACCTTATTGAAGGCACCTTCCAGCTCACGGATGTTGGATTTGATATTATTTGCAATATATTTGATAACATCTTCGCTTACATTGTAGCCGTCCATGTCTTCTTTTTTATGAAGAATGGCCATCCTGGTCTCGTAATCCGGCAGAGTAATATCCACGATCAGTCCCCATTCGAATCTGGAACGGAAACGCTCATCCAGAATTTCCATATCCTTCGGCGGTTTATCGGAAGATATGATAATCTGTTTGTTTGCACTGTAAAGGCTGTTGAAGGTGTGGAAAAATTCCTCCTGCGTGGATTCCTTTCCTATAATAAACTGAATATCATCAATGAGAAGGACATCAATGTTACGGTATTTCTCGCGGAATTTACTCATGGCGGTGTTATTTCCATTACGGATGGTCTCGATCAGCTCATTGGTAAATTCTTCACTTGTAACATAGAGAACCTTACTGTTATCATCATTTTCAATAATAAAGTGGGCGATGGAATGCATAAGATGGGTCTTGCCAAGTCCTGCACCACCATAGATAAACAGCGGATTGTACGTATTTCCCGGAGATTCCGCTACTGCCAGGGCTGCAGCCTGAGCCAGTTTGTTGTTGCTGCCCACGATAAAAGTATTGAATGTATATTTGGGGTTCAGATTTGCTTCTTCACATCTGGCCTTAAAACGGTTGTCCTGATCAGGTGCAGCGTCGGAAATGGATTTCTTCGCCGGGACGTCTTCTGGAAGGATAAATTTCACTTCGCAGTCGGTCATTCCGGTAACTTCGCTTATGGTAACCTGCAGAGGCAGTTTGTAATTCTTATTAATGTAGCTTAATCGCACCTGGTCGGAAGCGACGATGGTAACTACATTTCCACTGACATCATAAACCTTCAGGGGTTTCAGCCATGTGTCGAATCGAACATCGGAAAGATCGTGCTCCTTTTTCACAATTCCCAGGATTTCATCCCATTTTTCTATTACTGTGCTCATTTTTTCCTCCCGTACACATCTGATTGTTTCTTATATTAAATGATGCCGTCCGTCGGCGACATGTCCGTTTATCAAAATACCAGCTGGAAACAGGAAATTAGGGTGTGCCAGGCTAAATATACTGGAATTTTACTGGTATTTTGATAAACGGACATAAATATCCTTATATATATTATAATAAATCCTGTCTTTTCGCAACGACAAAATCTTATTTATATAGGAAATTTATGTGGAAAATTATGCACATTCGGAGAAAGAATTAAGATTGCTGTGGATTACCTAAAAGAATGAGGGGACGAGGAGGAAAATGTTGTTTTGAAGCTAAAAATAGGAAAAATAAATGGGGAAAAGTATAGAATTGTCCACAAAACATCCACAATTAAAAAAATTGCAGTGGATAATAAAAAAATTCAAGGAAAAAAATGGGGGATATCTTGTGAATAAACTGGAAAGTTATCAACATTTTGTGTGTGGATAAATGTGGATAAATAGGTTGATAACCATTCTGGTTACCATAACATGGTTTTACGGGTTTCAATAATGAAAAATTATGTGTATAACTCTATCCACTGTCGAATCCCCTCGAAATATACTGTTTTTTGTGACATATGCGTTAAAATCAACAGTCAAAAGTGGATATTTTTGCTGATAATCCCCAGGTTATCCACAAGTTATCCACAAAATGTGGATAATGTTACGTAAACCTTTTCAAAATGACAGGTTATGCACAGTGTGGAAAACTTTGTGGATATAAAAAATTCTAGGAAAGCAAGAATTTTTACTTGACGAGAATGCCATTTATGAATATAATTGAAATGATGTTCTGATTAGGTTAATAATTTTAAATTCCATATAGATAAAGGAGGTGCTTTACCTATGAAAATGACATTTCAGCCGAAAAAAAGATCTAGAGCGAAAGTCCATGGCTTCAGAGCTCGTATGAGCACAAAAGGCGGACGTAAAGTATTAGCTGCCAGAAGATTAAAAGGAAGAAAGCAGTTATCTGCTTAAGACCGTTAAGACCGCAGTTACTGTGGTCTTTTCTTCTATACAGAAATAATTATTTCAATATCATATAAAGGAGAATCAGATGGAATACTCAGACTCCTTAAAGAAAAATAACGAATTCCAAAGGGTATACCGAAAAGGAACATCACAGGCAAATCGGTATCTGGTGATGTATGTGCTTGAGAACCATGACAGGCACATGGAGAATCGTCTGGGAATATCTGTAAGTAAAAAAGTTGGGAATAGTGTGGTACGCCACAGAGTCACCAGACTGATACGAGAGAGCTACCGCCTGAATGAAAGATCCTTCCGTCAGGGACTGGACATTGTAGTGGTCGCAAGACCAAATGCAAAGGACAAGTCCTATCAGGAGATTGAGAGTGCGCTTATGCATCTTGCAGGCAGAATGAAGATCCGCCGTGAGGCTGAGCTTCATGTGGAAGATTAAACGGTATTTGGGCAGTATTGTTGGTTCGGTAAAGGAGCGGCAATATTGAAACAGATTTGCAGGAGAAATTATCATGAGCAGATTTAGTCCAAGGAATATCATGATTCATATGATTCGTCTCTATCAGAAATATATATCGCCGATGAAGAGAACAAAATGTCCTTATATTCCCACATGTTCTCAATATGGTTTAGAAGCAATTCAAAAATATGGTGCGTTAAAGGGCGGGCTTCTTGCAGTGTGGAGAATTTTGCGCTGCAATCCTTTTTCACATGGAGGATACGATCCTGTGCCATAAACTGTACTGAAACAGATAGTGTACAATAAATGACACTTTAAACTGATTTTCAGCACAAAAACTCAAACTTTGACAATTGAATAGTTACACCGAAAAAGCCTAGGAGGAAACAAACTTGGATATGATTTTATTAACGAAGAGCAGTGTCCCGATTATTGGACAGGTTGCTTCTATTATGGGCTGGATCATGGACGGGATTTACAGAGTTCTTGATCTGGTTGGTATTCAGAACCTGGGTCTTTGTATCATTATCTTCAGTATTATTATTTATGCACTGATGACACCATTGCAGGTTAAACAGCAGAAGTTTTCTAAATTAAGCTCTGTTATGCAGCCTGAGCTTCAGAAGATACAGAAGAAATACAAAGATAAAAAAGACCAGGCGTCCGTGCAGAAAATGCAGGAAGAAACTCAGCTTGTATATCAGAAATACGGTGTTTCACCTACCGGCAGCTGTGTGCAGCTGTTGATCCAGTTTCCTGTCCTGATGGCATTATGGCAGGTTATTTACAAAATTCCTGGTTATGTTGGCAGTGTAAAGAATGTTTTCACAGGCCTTGTTGATCAGATCACAAGCGTAAGTGGCTACACAGACCTGATCCAGAGCTTTATCACAGACAATAAGATGACTCGTGTACAGCTGGCGCTGGATAACGGAAAAGCGACCAGTAATTCTGTCATCGATTTCCTTTATGCATTATCTCCATCTCAGTGGAAAGATCTTGCATCAATGGATCAGTTTAAGGGATTTGCAGATACCATTAACACCACGTCTGCAGAAATTTCCAAAATGCAGAATTTCTGTGGATTAAACATTGCAGATCAGCCTTTGAATTACATTAAGGCTGCTTTTGAGGGAGCATCTATTGCACTGGCAATCGCTGCACTTCTGATTCCTATTCTTGCATGGGCGACTCAGGTACTGAACTATAAGCTTATGCCACAGGCTACTTCATCTGCTGAAGGTGCTGTTGATACAATGCAGGCTTCCATGAAGACTATGAATACGGTTATGCCGCTTATGTCAGCAGTATTCTGTTTCACATTCCCGGTAGGTCTTGGTATTTACTGGATCGCAAGTGCGGTTGTAAGAAGTGCTCAGCAGTGGTTTATCAATCGTCATCTTGATAAGATGGATATCAATGATCTGGTAAACGAGAACATGAAGAAGATGGAGAAACAGCGTACGAAAGAAGGACTTCCGCCGCAGAAGATCACCAATCAGGCAAACCAGTCTACTAAGAATATCAATACCAAGATTGATAAAGGTTCCAGTAACACAAACGCAGAAGAGAGAGCCAGAAAAGTAGAGGAATCCTACCAGAATGCAAGAAATGCAAAACCTGGAAGTATTACAGCAAAAGCAAATATGGTCAGGGATTTTGACGAGAGAAACAAGAAGAAGTAATTGTTGTCGGGAACGGAGGGTTTCATAGATGGAGGAGTTTATCCAGTTTTCAGCAAAAACGAAAAATGAAGCAATCACCAAGGCGTGCATCGAATTAGGTGTTTCCAGTGATCAGCTGGAAATTGAAGTGGTTTCTGAAGGTAGTTCCGGATTTTTTGGCATCGGAAGCAAACCGGCAATCATTAAAGCACGCAAGATCAATACAGTTTCTGAAGAGGATGAGATACAGGAAATCGTTGATACTGTTAAAGTGGATGCGATTAAGGAAGAGCAGAATAGAAAGCCTGCCAAACCTTTTGTAAAAGCTGAGAAACCGGCACCAAAGAGTGAGCCGGTGAAAGAAAAAGCACCTGTAAAAGAGGCGAAAGAGCCAAAGCCTTTTAAAGAGCCAAAAGAAAAACAGCCGCGCCAGCCGAAGGAGAAACCTTTTAAGGAGCGTCCTGTAAAAGAAAAACCGGCAAAAGAAAAAATGCCGAAAGAGCCAAGAGAAGAGAAGCCGAAACAGTCCAAACCTGTTGAGATCATCACAGATCCGGCAGAGATCAAAGAAGTGGAAGAGAGAGCAATTGTTTTCCTTCGCGACGTATTTGCATCTATGAATCTTGGTGAAGTGGAGATCACTTCCAAATACAACACAAATGACGGTTGTCTGGAAGTTGCTTTTGAAGGAGAGGATATGGGAATTCTCATCGGTAAGAGAGGACAGACCCTTGACTCCCTCCAGTATCTTACAAGCCTTGTTGTAAATAAGGGCAAAGCAAACTATATCAGAGTAAAGCTTGATACAGAAGATTACCGCAGACGTCGTAAAGAGACTCTGGAGAATCTTGCAAGAGGAATTGCCTACAAGGTTAAGAAGACCAGAAAGCCAGTTGTACTTGAGCCGATGAACCCATATGAGAGAAGAATCATTCACTCAGCACTTCAGGGCAATAAGTATGTAGAGACTGTCAGCGAGGGCGAAGAGCCGTATCGTCATGTGGTTGTAAAATTAAAAAGATGGTAAATCTTGCATAAAACATCTGAATGTGTTATAAAAGATTTGCAGAATGAATAAGAGGTTATTCCAGGTGAAAGATGGAAGAACTGAAGCGTTATGCTTTTGTTTTAATATCTTTCCCTGGGGTAACTTTTTTTGTATAATAAAATAAGATGATAGGAGTGTCAAAAAGTCTTTTGCCACTCATTTGATACCCAGGATTGCGATCCAGCTACGCTGTTCCCACAATCCTCCAAATATTCGAAATCCGCTGATTTATTACGTAAATCGCTGCTTTCTCATATTTGGCGTGTCCCAGGTTCAAACGCCTCGTGCAAGCATGAACGACTTTTTGACCTTTTGACACTGGTATTATAAGATGTGTTAAGTTTATAATTTGGATTGTAATTTACATGGAGGAAATCACATGAATACAACGATTGCAGCGATATCTACTGCTGTGAGTGCTTCGGGAATCGGAATCATCCGAATCAGCGGCCCGGAAGCCATGGACGTTATATCCCGCATTTACCGTTCCAAGGGCGGGAAAAAGAAAATTAAAGAAGTGCCCACCCACACCATTCATTATGGTTATATCTATGACGGGGAAGAAATTGTGGATGAAGTTCTGGTCATGGTCATGCGCGCACCCAAAACATTCACAGGAGAAGATACCGTGGAGATTGATTGTCACGGCGGTGTCTATGCCATGAACCGGGTTCTGGAAACGGTTTTGAAAAACGGTGCCAAGATTGCTGGTCCCGGGGAGTTTACCAAGAGAGCCTTCTTAAATGGCAGGCTGGATCTTTCCCAGGCAGAGGCAGTTATGGATGTGATTCAGGCGAAGAATGAATATGCGCTGAAAAGCTCCATGAGTCAGCTGAAAGGTTCTGTACAGAAGACCATCAAGGAGATTCGAAGCGACCTGATCTACGAGATTGCTTTTATCGAGTCTGCTCTGGATGATCCGGAGCACATCAGTCTGGAGGGATATCCACAGAAATTACATGGAATTGTGGGAAAAGAGCAGAAATCCATTGAAGAGTTGTTGAAAACCTCCACAGATGGCAAGATCATCCGGGAAGGAATTGAGACGGTTATCGTGGGTAAGCCAAATGCAGGTAAGTCCTCCCTGTTAAACCTTCTTGTAGGGGAAAATAAGGCCATTGTAACGGATATTGAGGGTACTACAAGAGATATTCTGGAGGAGTATATTACTCTTCATGGAATTACGCTGAAAATTGTGGATACGGCAGGCATCCGCGAGACAGAGGATGTGGTGGAGAAAATCGGTGTTTCCAGAGCCCGGGAGGTTGCAAAAGGTGCAGATCTGGTGTTATACGTAGTAGACAGCTCTACACCGCTTGATGAAAATGATGAAGAAATCATTGAAATGCTGAAAGACAGAAAAGCAATTGTACTGTACAATAAAACAGATCTTGCTTCGGCTGTGAGCATGGAGGCATTAAAGGAGAAAATCAACCATCCTCTCATTCCGATTTCTGCGAAAGAGGAGACTGGAATTGCCCAGCTGGCGGATACCATTAAGAGTATGTTTTTCAGTGGGAAAATTTCTTTTAACGATGAGGTTTATATTACAAATGCCCGTCACAAAGAGGCACTGGAAGAGGCAGAAGAGAGTCTTGCAATGGTAAAACAGAGTATTGAGGATGGCATGCCGGAAGACTTCTTTTCCATTGATCTGATGGCTGCTTATGGAAGCTTGGGGAAAATTACCGGGGAAGAAGTTGGGGAAGATCTGGTGAATGAGATATTTAGTAAGTTTTGTATGGGTAAGTAGTGGCAGAGGGACGCGATAATATATGAATGAGTGTGTTATAGAGGAGATAAAAATGAAACATTTAGAGGAGAATTATGACATAGTAGTGGTCGGTGCTGGACATGCTGGCTGTGAGGCTGCGCTGGCTGGGGCGAGACTGGGATTGAATACGATCATGTTTACGGTAAGCGCAGAGAGTATTGCGCTGATGCCTTGTAACCCAAATGTAGGCGGTAGTTCAAAGGGACATCTGGTCCGTGAGTTGGATGCTCTTGGTGGAGAGATGGGAAAAAATATTGACAAGACTTTTATTCAGTCTAAGATGCTGAACTGTTCCAAGGGTCCGGCAGTGCATTCCCTTCGTGCTCAGGCTGATAAGCAGGCTTACAGTAATGAAATGAGAAAGACGTTGGAGAATCAGGAGAACCTGACCATCCGCCAGGGAGAGGTTACCAAGCTTCTGGTAGAGGATGGCAAGATCACAGGTGTGAAGACGTATTCCGGCGCTGTCTACCATTGTAAGGCGGTAGTTTTGTGTACTGGAACTTATCTGAAAGCACGCTGTATTTACGGTGATGTAAGCAATTATACAGGTCCAAATGGACTGCAGGCAGCCAATTATCTGACTGATTCTCTGAAAGAATTGGGAATTGAAATGTTCCGTTTCAAGACTGGAACACCTGCCCGAATTGCAGGAAATACCATCGACTACAGCAAGATGGAAGAGCAGTTTGGGGATGAGAGAGTAGTGCCATTTTCTTTTTCCACAGATCCGGAGGATGTGCAGATCGAGCAGAAATCCTGCTGGCTGACTTATACCAATGAGACTACCCATGATATTATCCGTGCCAATCTGGATCGTTCCCCGTTGTATTCTGGTATGATCGAGGGAACTGGTCCACGTTATTGCCCGTCTATTGAGGATAAAGTAGTTCGTTTTGCAGATAAAAAAAGACATCAGGTGTTTATTGAGCCAGAGGGAATGTACACAAATGAGATGTACATTGGCGGTATGTCCAGCTCTTTGCCGGAAGATGTGCAGGAGGAAATGTACCACAGCGTACCAGGCCTTGAGCATGCAAAAATTGTGAAGAATGCTTATGCTATTGAGTACGATTGCATTAACCCAAGACAGCTTTATCCAACGCTGGAGTTTAAGAAAATTAAAGGTCTTTTCAGTGGCGGACAGTTTAATGGAAGTTCAGGTTACGAGGAGGCAGCAGCCCAGGGACTGATCGCTGGTATCAATGCAGCCATGGAAGTGCTGGGAAAAGAGCAGCTGATCCTGGATCGTTCTGAGGCTTATATCGGTGTTCTCATTGATGATCTGGTTACAAAAGAGAACCATGAGCCATACCGTATGATGACCAGCCGTGCCGAGTACCGTCTACTTCTCCGTCAGGATAATGCGGATCTGAGACTTCGTAAAAAGGGCTGGGAGGTAGGTCTTGTAGATGACGAAACCTATGCAAAAGTAGTGGAAAAAGAACGCTTGATAGCGGAAGAAATCCAGCGTGTGGAGGATACAAATGTGGGTATGACAGAGGCAGTTCAGAGCCTTCTGGAAAGCAAAGGAAGCACACCACTTAAGTCAGGAATCAGTCTTGCAGAGCTGATCCGCAGACCGGAGCTTTCCTATGCAGAGGTGGCTCCTATTGATAAGAACCGCCCTGAACTTGCCTGGGATGTGCAGGAGCAGGTAAACATTAATATTAAATACGACGGCTATATCCGCCGCCAGATGAAGCAGGTAGAGCAGTTTAAGAAGCTGGAAGCCAAGAAAATTCCAGAGGATCTGGACTATGAGAAAGTAAAGAGCCTGCGTATTGAGGCACGGCAGAAACTGGAACTTTACAGACCTGTTTCCATTGGACAGGCATCCCGAATTTCCGGTGTTTCACCGGCGGATATTTCGGTGCTGCTGGTTTATATGGAGCAGTATGGGAAGGAGCGTCACTAAACGGACGCGTTTCTGCAAGTAATATTCCACGCAGGTCGGTTGGGCACTAGAGCGTGTTTGAAAAAGGCTTTCTGCAAGATGTGTGTCACAATTTGTGGGAGATTTTGTTCGGATAAGGGCGCCGTAGCGGGCTACGGCAACCGAATTCGGGCAAAATCTCCCGCAAAGTGGGGCGTGCAGATTGCGGAAATGATTTTTCAAACACGCTCTACGGTGAAATAACTGGTAACTACGACTAAGACGCTTGGGAGAGACCTCTCGTCTAAGTCGATCTGACCAGTGGATTTCACCTTCGTTAAAAACGCACCTGAAATGACCTGCTAAAGAATATTACTTGCAAAAACGCTGTGTATTAGCAACTGGAAAGTAAAAAAATAAGTAGTTTGAGGTATAAGGAGAAGTTTATGGAATATGATTTAACCCTCTTTGAGAAAGGACTTGAAGAGCTTGGAATTGCTCTGCCCCAGGAGCAGAAGAAGCAGTTTATCACTTATTATGAGTACCTTGTAGAGAAAAATAAGGTAATGAATTTAACTGCAATTACCGAGTACAAAGAGGTAATTTTAAAGCATTTTCTTGACAGTTTATCTATCGTAAAAGTTGGCAGTTTTGACCAGAAAAAGCTGACGGGAAAGTCCGTGATCGACATCGGAACCGGCGCTGGTTTCCCTGGAATTCCGCTGAAAATAGCTTTTCCAGAGCTTAAAATTACCCTTCTGGATTCTTTGAATAAAAGGGTGAATTTCCTTAATGAAGTAATCGAAATGCTTGGATTAAAAGACGTAACAGCCATCCACGGAAGAGCTGAAGACTATGCGAAACAGAAGGAACACAGAGAAAAATACGACTTCTGTGTCTCCCGCGCAGTAGCCAATCTAAGCACCCTTTCCGAGTATTGTATCCCCTTCGTAAAAGAAGGAGGCAGCTTTATTTCTTATAAATCCGGCAAGATTGATGAAGAGCTTGCGCAGGCAGAAAATGCTGTGAAAATCCTTGGTGGAAAAGTTCAGGATGTAGTGAAATTTCCACTTATGGACACGGATATGGATCGTTCTTTTGTGGTGATCAAGAAGATGAAACCGACCGCCAAGAAGTACCCCAGGAAGGCTGGCTTGCCGGCGAAGGAGCCGCTGGCGTAGAATATGTGTTAATATTAAGATAACTTTAGTCCTGAAAGAGGAAGAAATCCGTACTATATTTCTCTCCGATAATATCGGCGATTTTTTCTGAGATAACATAGGTTCTGTCTCAATCACTTTCAAAGGAATTGTCTTCATTGGGAATAGTTTGGTTAGTAGCTTGGTTAGTGTGATTAACCAAGCTACTAACCAAGCTCTTAAACATAACCATAATATCCTCACACTTAATCGTATATTCTGGCATAGGATTTCCAGCTTCCTCGCAACTGTCTTTGATTTTTTCTATTCCACATCCCCGTGCCTTAGAGCGTGTTTGAAAAATCATTCCCGCAATCTGCACGCCCCACTTTGCGGAATGTATTTTATTTTGGGACACATTTCTAACACAAAATAATCACATATTTCTCACATAATTATCTAAATTTCCTCACAGGTTGCACATAAAATAATCATAGATAGATGCATGGGATAAGCCATGCATCTGCAACTTGAAGGAGGTAAGAAACTTGATTGAAGTAAAAAATCTGGTAAAACGCTACGGCGATCACACCGCTGTAGACCACCTTTCTTTTGAAATAGAGAAAGGCAAGATTTATGGTTTCCTGGGCCCCAACGGCGCCGGAAAATCCACAACCATGAATATGATAACCGGCTATATTGCATCTACCGAGGGAACAGTAGTCATAGACGGTCATGATATTCTGGAAGAACCTGAGGAGGCAAAAAAATGCATCGGATATCTACCCGAAATGCCGCCCCTTTATTTTGATATGACCGTTCTGGAATATCTGAAATTCGTAGCAGATCTGAAGAAAATTCCTAAAGATAAAAAAGCCACTATGATCGAAGAAATCATGGACATGGTAAAGATTACTGACATGAAAAATCGTCTGATCAAGAACCTTTCTAAAGGTTACAGACAGAGGGTTGGTATTGCGCAGGCTGTGCTTGGTTACCCGGAGGTTATTATTCTGGATGAGCCGACTGTCGGTCTTG
Organism: Ruminococcus sp. 1001713B170207_170306_F1; assembly: GCF_015668065.1. Classification (NCBI taxonomy): domain Bacteria; kingdom Bacillati; phylum Bacillota; class Clostridia; order Eubacteriales; family Oscillospiraceae; genus Ruminococcus; species Ruminococcus sp. 1001713B170207_170306_F1. Next base: position 41,693 of record NZ_JADPEX010000026.1, read on the forward strand.
ACCCAAAACAGATCAACGAAATCCGCGATCTGATCAAAGGCCTGAAACAGAAACACACCGTTATCCTTAGCTCCCATATTTTGTCCGAAGTCAGCGCCGTTTGCGACTACGTGCTGATCATTTCCCATGGAAAACTGGTAGCCAGCGATACCCCTGAGAATCTGGGAAAACTGGCAGCAGGCTCAAACAACCTGAATCTGCTTGTAAAAGGTCAGAAAGACACTATCAGAGCCGCTCTGGAGGCCGTAGAAGGGGTAAAAGAGGTTACGGTAAAGAAAAGCCCGGAGGAAGGCGTATACGCCATTACAGTGGGAACAGAAGAGAATATGGATGTGCGTGAAAAAGTGTTCTACAGTATGGTAAATGCCAGCTGTCCGATCCTTGAAATGCAGTCTAAGAAAGTTTCTCTGGAGGAGATCTTCCTTGAACTTACAGAGAGCGAGAAAAAAGATAAAGATGCGTCAGGAAAAAAATCCGGAAAATCTTTCTTTAAGACGGCAGCAGATGCTAAGAAGTATTTGAATGAGAAAAACGAAGATACTGTCCCTGATAATGGACTTGAAGAAAAAGAGTTTGATGAATCGGGCGAAGTATCCAATGATGTGTCAGATAATGGACTGTCTGGTGATAAACAGGATAGTTTTGCCGCATCTGAGGAAGAAAAGGGGGAAGAGTAAACCATGCTTGCTATTTATAAAAGAGAGCTGAAAAGCTACCTGACCTCCATGGTCGGCTACCTGTTTATGTTTTTTGTGTTGCTGATCGCAGGTATTTACTTTTCAGCGTACCAGCTTTCAGCTGCTTATCCGAAATTTGAATATACTTTAAATGCCATGACCTTTGTGTTTCTGATTGCAGTGCCGATCCTGACCATGCGTGTACTTGCTGAGGAAAGAAAGCAGAAAACAGACCAGCTTCTGCTTACTTCTCCAGTATCTGTATCCGGCATCGTAATGGGAAAATATCTTGCACTTGTGACTATTTATGCAATCCCTATTGCAGTTCTGGCAACCTATCCGCTGATCATGTCAAAGTTCGGAACCGTTGCATTTGGCTCTGCGTACACAGCACTCCTTGGATTTTTCCTTCTGGGAAGTGCAAACATTGCGATCGGCGTATTTTTCTCAGCAATCACTGAGAGCCAGGTAATTGCAGCAGTTCTTACCTTTGTATTTTTATTTGCTTTTTATATGATGAATGGAATTTCTTCCTTTTTCTCAGAGACGGCAATGTCTACATGTGTGACATTTGGCATTTTGATCATAGCGCTTAGCCTTATGATCTACAGTATGATTAAAAATGCAGTGATCTCAGGTGCTGTCTGCGTGATTGGAGAAGTGGCACTGGTAATCGTTTACGTTGTAAAATCCAGCGTGTTTGAAGGAGGAATCCAGAAGGTTCTTGAAGTGTTTAACTTAAGTTCACACTTTGAAAACTTTACAAACAGTATTTTTGATGTGACTGGAGTTCTTTATTTCCTGTCTGTCATTGCCATTTGTATATTCCTTACCATGCAGACAATTTTGAAGAGACGTTGGAATTAAGGAGGTGGGGGAAATGTTTTTTAAGAAGAAAAATGATAACAATATTGACAATAACGATAAAAACGTAATTAATATCGAAAGCGTCGAAAATAATAACAATAATAACAAAAAAGAAAAACGAAAATTTAAAGACAGTATTAATAAAAAGTACTTGAAAAATGGAAGCTACAGTTCTGTTATGATTGTTGTTTTCGTTGCTATCATTATTGTTATAAATATGATTGTAGGAAATCTTCCTTCAAAGTATACGCAGCTGGATATCAGCTCCGAGAAACTTTACACCATCGGTGATGAGACAAAAGCGATGCTGAAAGATCTGGACAAGGATGTAACCATATATCAGATCGCCCAGAGCGGAAGTGAGGATGAGACTATCAGTAATCTGCTTCAAAGATATGCAGATGAATCTGATCATATTAAGGTGGAACAGAAAGATCCAGTGGTCAATCCTAAATTTGTCAGTGAATACACCAGTGACAACCTTTCCTCTAATAGCTTAATTGTTGTATGCGGAGACAGAAATAAGGTTGTAAATTATAACAATATTTACGAATCTACAATGGATTACAACACATACAGTTATCAGACAACAGGCTTCGACGGCGAAGGTCAGATCACAAGTGCCATCGCATATGTAACCAGTGAAAACCTGCCGGTATTGTATACATTAGAGGGACATGGAGAGCAGGAGCTTGATTCTACGATCAAGGAAGATATTGAGAAAGCAAACATGGAAATCAAATCCCTGAATCTGCTTACAGAGGGAAGCGTTCCAGAGGATGCCAGCTGTCTGCTGATTGATTCTCCTACAACAGATATCTCAGAGGATGAGAAGACTGCATTGATCGATTATCTGGAAAATGGTGGAAAAGCAATGATTTTCTCCGATTACACAGGAGAAAAAATGGAAAACTTTGATGCAGTGCTGGAAAACTACGGCGTAAGCAGAGTAGATGGCCTGGTATTTGAAGGAAATGCACAGCATTATGCCGCTCAGATGCCGTACTACCTGGTTCCAACTGTAAACAGCACAGATATTACATCTGATGTGGCTTCTTCCGGATATTACATTCTGATGCCGTATGCGCAGGGAATCCAGAAATCTGATGATGTGAGAGACACTGTGAATATTGAAAGCCTTCTTACAACTTCCGACAGCGCATATTCAAAGACAGATTTGAACAGCGGTTCTCTTGAAAAGGAAGACGGTGATGTGGATGGCCCATTTGACCTGGGTGTCAGCATTACAGAGACTGTAGATGATGATAAAGAGACTCAAATTATTTATTATTCCACATCAAACCTGCTGCAGAGCCAGATCAATCAGATGGTTTCCGGTGGAAATGAGAAACTTGTGATGGCTTCTTTAAGTTCTCTGGTAGACACAGAAGACAGTACAACAGTTTCTATCCCATCAAAGAGTCTGGAAGTATCTTATCTGACTTTGACAGCATATGATGCAAGCTTCTGGAAAATCTGTACCATTGGTCTGATTCCTGGAGCATTCCTGTTGATTGGATTTATGATTTGGTTAAAGAGGAGAAAAGCCTGATGAAGAAAAAATCAGTAAATCTTATTACAGCAGTGGGCGTTTTAGTTGTCCTCAGCGGCGCATACGTAGGCGTAAAAACCTACGTAGCCAAGCAGGAGGCCGCGGATACTGAAAGTGCGGAGGAAGAAAATCCGGAAATTATTTCCATAGCGTCTGCTGATGTGAAATCAATAAAATTTGTAATTGATAAAAAAGAAGTTACCTTTGAAAAAGATGGAGATTCCTGGGTGAAAAGTGATGAAACTGGTTTCCCGGTAGATCAGGATAAAATCGATACACTAGTCAGCTCCCTGAATTCTATAAAAGCGGAAAGAACACTGGAAAATGTGGAGGATGCATCAGAATATGAACTGGATCAGCCGGATAACACGATCACGGTTACCACAGAAGATGGGGGAACGACAGTAATCCAGCTTGGAATGGAGAATGATTCCACAAGTCAGGAATACATTGACTTGAACAAGGATTCTTCTACAGTTTATGTAGTAAGCAATTCCACGTTTTCTTCTTTTGAGGGAACTTTGTACGACTTTGCAAAAAGCGGCGTTTTCCCAACTGTGGATTCCTCTACGGTCAGCAAAATTTCTGTAGATGGAAAAGATTCTTCCTATGTTGTAGAGAAAGATGAAAATAATTTCTGGAATATTACTGGTGATGGAGAGACTGAGAAAGCAGATTCCGCGAAGGCAACTTCCTTAGCCAGTACATTATCCAGTGTGGCTTATGCAAGTTATGTAAATTATAACTGCGCAGAAGATGAGCTCTCTCAGTACGGATTAGATAAGCCGTATGCAGAGATTGCAGTGGATTATCAGGAAGAAGTTGAGAAAGAGTCCACTGATGATGAAAACGAGGCTGAAAATGGCGATGAGGAGGTCTCAGAGACATCTGGGGATGAGAACCAGGCGGATGAAAATGCGGATTCTGAAACAGATGGAAGCGAAAGCTTGGATGAAAATGCGGATTCTGAAACAGATGGAAGCGAAAGCTTGGATGAAGATGCGGATTCTGAGACAGATGGAAACGAAAGCTCAGATGAAGATGCGGATTCTGAGACAGATGGAAACGAAAGCTTAGATGAAGATGTGGATGTGGCAGACACAGAAGATTCAGAAGCTGTAGAAAATGAGAATACAGATGAAACAGCAGATGACAACGTCGAAGCAGAAGATACAGATGTAACTGAATCAGATGACGAGGCTGGGGTGGAAACAGCAGATACTGAATCCGCAGAAAGTTCTGAAGATGCAGAAGAAGATTCAGAACCGGAAACTGAAATGGTTGACAGAGAACTTGTAATTCAGGTTGGAGATCAATCTTCAGATGGTGGAAGATATGTTCGGGTAAATGATAGCAACGAAATTTATACAATATCCGAGGATTCTCTTGATACTTTCCTTGGAAAAACAAATGCTGATTTCTGGGATTTGACAGTAAGCTATTTGTCTGCAAATAATCTGGATACTCTGGATGTGAACTACGGAGGAGAAGATTATATCGTAAATGTTTCACGTGAAACATCTGAGGATGAAAACGTAGAAACATCGGATAATGAGACGGAAGATGAAGATACAACAGATAGTACCAGCAGTGATGTTGCCGACGGCAACGAAGTAGAGGGAAATGCTGCTGATGATAACACTTCATCAGGTGATTTGACCGGCGAAGATACTGAAAATACAGATGACAGTTCTTCTACTGCAAGCACCACAAGTTCAACTAGTGTAACCTTATCTTATACACTAAATGGAAAAGATCTGGACAGCACAACATTTACAACGTTCTACAATAAGCTGATCAACATGACAGCGCAGAAACGTCTGACTGATGAATTTAAGTCCAATACAGATCCGGAAATGACTGTGAAATTTACAGATATAGATGGAAATGAAATGGAAGTGGAGTATTATTCCTATGATACAAATTACTATGCCGCTGTTATAAACAAAAAAGTATATCTGGTAAATAAAATGACAGTAAAAGAACTGTTTCAGGCATTTGAATCTGTAACTGGTGAGAAAGAGGAAAACGAAAACGCTGAGACAACAGATCCTGAAACAAATGCTTCTACAGATAATGCTGAAACAGAAACGACAGAGGCTTCAGAGGATGCTGAAGAGTAGTAGCTGAAAAAATGATTAAAAAAGATCCTTGCCTGTGAAAAAAACAGGACAAGGATCTTTTTGGCTGTTTGGAAAAACTGTTGAATTGCCTGTTGCATAAGAATTCTACTGGATATGAATATGCGCGTACATCGTTTTGCAAATAACGATATCAATCAAGCTGGATGCGTGAAGTTGAAGGTGCGGATGGAAAAAATGTGTGGCGGGCTACGCCCGAGCGTGTCTGAAAAATCATTCCTGCAATCTGCACGCCTTGCTTTGTTATATATCTTATTCGGATTCGGTCGCTGTGGTTCACTACAGCAACTGAATTTAAGTTAAAGCTCCTGTGAATTGTGGCATGCATTTAAAAATCATTCCTGCAATCTGCGTGCCAAATTTTGTGGTATATTTTGTCCGAATTCGGTTGTCGCAGCTCGTTACGACGCCCTCATCCGGGCAAAATCTCCTACAAATTATGACGCACATCTTGCAGAAAGCCTTTTCCAAACACGCTCTGGTCCGCTGACATTTCAAATGGTATGAAATATGTAATTAACGTTGGCTATTTTGTCTGTTTGAATTTCTATATGCATTGTTTTTGAAAATAAAATTTTAAAAATCTTTGAATTTTACTCATATGGTTTTACATTAGCCGACTATATAAAAAGTCCGAAAACAGAAACTTTGCTTTTGCTTTCTGAAATATTACGGTAAATATAAAATGTAATAATAACTTTTATAAAATAAAAACCTACTAAAACATACAATAAAGTCCAATAAATAACACTTAACGACACGATGATACAATAAAGACCTATTTAATGTACTTTGAACAACAAAACAGGCAAATGAATCGTAAAAATCCTCTGAAAAATATATTGTTATGTAAAAATATACTTTTAAACAATTCTAATTAAAACAAAAAGATTGTATAAAGATAAAATGGAACAGCGCATAATTGAAAAAATAACAAAATAACAACAAAACAATACGAAAAGAGCTCTGAGATGTATTTGAAAATCATTTCTCAATCCACCCCCCCCCACTTTGCAGTATATTTTACCCGTAGTTGGGTGTGTCGTAGCACGTTGCAGCACCTTCATTCTGGCCAAATCTCCCGCAAATTGTGGCGCGCACCTTGCAGAAAGCCTTTTTCAAACACTCTCTGGGATGTATCAAAAAACATTTTCGCAATCCGCACACCTTACTTTGTGGTATATATTCCTGAATTTGGCTGCCATATTCGCTACGGCAACCTCATCCTCATCCTGGTCAAAGTCCCACAAATTGTGACGTACATCTTGTAGAAAGCTTTTTTAATATGCTCTGGAAATATAGAAAGAACAGGAAAAGCATAAAGCATAATAAATTATTATTACAAAAACAAAAAAACTTCGGGATTATATTATACAATCTCGAAGCTTTTTATTCTGCTTTGAAGGCATATCTATATCTTTATTTTAATTAAAAGAATGCACCAACTTGCTCAAGAAATGCTTCTACATTCTCAATATGTGGAAAATGCTTGGAACATGGAATGGTTGCTGACTCAATTGCTGGATTTACTTTCTGATAAGCTTCTACAATTGCAGCACCATTTGGCTCATCTTCACCTTCTACGATATAAATGCTGTTATCAATTGATTCTACAGCATGGCGAATGTTGATATTCATATATTTAGCACTTTGGCTGGAGTATAGGCATTTTGCATAATAACCACCTTTGTGCGCAGCTTCATAATATGCATCCAGGACATCTTTGTCTACATGGAATGGATTATAATAAAGCTTATCAAGGAAGAAATCATTAATTGTTTCACGTGAAACAATTATATGGTAGATAAAGGTTCCAAATATAGGCAGTTCGATAAAGAATTTGAATAATTTATCCTTTTTTGTGGTAGTTTGGGCAAGAGAAATCATGCTTACCGGATTAATAAACATGATTTTATTAATGCTTTCTTTATCGTAAGCAGCGGCAGTAGTAACAAATGAACATGAGAAACCACTTGCAATGATGTCGGTTTTCTCTTTAATTACATTTTTTATAAAATCGCAGATGATTTGTACGAAAAGAAAATTTGTATATGTAATTCCAGCTTTTTCCGAACGTCCGCAACCTAATAGATCAAGGGTATATACGGTGTGCTCTTGAGCAAGTTGATCCTCAACACGAGACCATTCGTATCCACTGGCTCCAGGCATTGTATCATGAATAAGAAGAAGAGGAGAGCCTTTTCCCTTCTTGGTATAATAAATTTTTCCGAAACGCCAATTATAATAGTTGTGATTGGAAAAATCAAGCATTTCTTTTAACTGGGAAGAGGCAACAATCACTCTATTGGTGAGATGGATGACACCAGCGGCAATCGTAGTCAACGCGGCCAGAGTCAGAATTTTATGTTTAGTGTCTTTCATTTTATAGAGGACCTCCTTTGGGTTTGTATGTATATTATACGCCAAAGAGGCTGATTTTACAATGTTTTTTGGCATATAAATGGGAATTGACAGAATACTGGGCTGCTGTTCACTCCGTTCACAGTAACACGCTTTGCGATGAACAGGAAGACGAACCTTCTTGTGACAAGCACAAGAAGTAGCGTTTGCTGCGCAAACTTAATTCTCGGGGGTTCTGTGAATTTTTTTCACAAAAAACACCTCGCGGAGCATCACTGGTGAACAGCAACAATACTGATTGCTACTCATTTCGTGACCAGTAACATGCTTCACGAAAAAAGACATATTATTTGCTTTTGATAACCTGTTTAGATATGGTTGATATTTCGCGGTTTTATTGGCTTTACCAAACCTATAACTTATTTAATATGTTGGTCGTTATCCCGGACGCGATTTCACAATGTATATTCACCGCCGCGCGTCGCAACGTTCCGGCAAGCTAATGACTAACTGCGACTAAGACGCTCAGGAGAGCCTTCGCGCCTAAGTCTCCGTAAGTCATGGATCTCACCTCCACTAAAACCGCTCCTGAAATGCGCGGCTTGCGAATATACATTGCAAAATTGCTTGATGCTGGAAAGGGAAGAAAGAAACAGTAACGATAACAACGGGAGTGGGGGAAGTAATTGGTATCCCGCAACTTTATTGTTTTTTGCAAATCTATCGTTGCCAAGAAAGTGTAGGGAAAACAATCACTCCCCCTCCCCTCTTCATTAAAAGTTCTTATCAACCAGCAAGTCTCAGCCAGTACACAGCATTTGGGCAATGTGTATTACTCCAGCGAGCCATTTCAGGCGCGCTCTTAGCGTAAGCGAAATTCAGCGCTTACGTAGACTTATGCGTGAGGGCTCTCCCGAACGCATTAGTCGCAGTTAGCGATTAGTTTGCTGGAGCGTTGCGCCGGCGAGTGAGTAATACACATTGTCCAAATGCGTCCGCATTGAAGAACTTTTAATCAACTAAATAGCAATAGAAAATAATAATAATTTTTTATATGTTGACTTCCAACAAATACATTCCAAAAAATGTTTAAAATCCCACAGTTAGGGTTATAATTAATAAGAAGATAAAAATAGACAATATTTTTATGAAAAGAAATGCCATTTTCTATGTTTCACGTGAAACATTATGTGGCGAGATAAATTTAAAAGTGTTATAATAGCAATAGTTATATGATAAGATTGCAGAACCTGTAGGATGGTGGTGTAATCTATAAACTTTGGTTATTGTGTGCAATTAAAATTTGCAAAATGTTTCACGTGAAACATTTTTATGTAATAAGAAATTCTGTTAAAATTTTCTATTGCATAAAAAGCCCTACCAGGTAGGATTACACTGTGGCAGAAAGTTAGATGGCGCTCGAGGTGCCCCGCCGTAGGTGGAGAATCCTGCAAGCAGGCTTCTTTTTTACAATTAAACATGTTGCTTTTTATAAAAATGTTGTGTGAACAGTAACCTAAATAATATGAAAGGGAGGGTTGATATTGGGCAGAACGATTGCGGTTGCTAATCAGAAAGGCGGCGTTGGCAAATCTACCACAGCCATTAATCTTTCTGCATGCCTGGCAGAACAGGGAAAAAAGGTTCTGACAATTGACATGGATCCTCAGGGAAACACTACCAGTGGATTAGGTGTTGATAAAAATGAAGTAGAAGATACCTTGTATGAACTTCTGGTAGGACAGTCCGATGTTGAGAAGACGATTGTCAAAGATGTAGTAGAAAATGTAGATTTGATACCATCAAATGTAAATCTGTCTGGCGCAGAGATTGAGCTTGTTGGTATTGATAATAAAGAATACATATTGAAAGAGATTACTGACAAAATAAAGAATAATTATGATTATATCATTATTGATTGTCCACCATCTCTGAATATGCTTACTATTAATGCACTTACTGCTGCGACATCTGTTTTGGTTCCGATTCAGTGTGAGTACTATGCATTGGAAGGACTATCACAGCTGATACATACTATTGATCTGGTAAAGGATAGGCTGAATAATGATCTTGAGATTGAGGGCGTTGTGTTTACTATGTATGATGCCCGTACAAATTTATCGCTACAGGTAGTAGAGAATGTTAAGGAAAATCTTCAGCAGAATATTTACAAGACTATTATTCCGAGAAATGTCAGACTGGCAGAAGCTCCAAGTTACGGACAGCCGATTACTCTTTATGATCCGAGATCCACAGGAGCAGAAGCTTATCGCCTTCTTGCGGAAGAAGTGATAAACAGGGAGGTTGAGTAATGGCAGTTAAAAAGAAAGGTCTTGGAAGAGGTCTGGATGCTCTTTTCCCGGAGAAGTCAGTGAAGCCAGCTGAAAAAAAACAGGAGCAAAAGCCAGTTGCCACAAATGAAAGCTTACATCAGCAGGAAGAAGGTTCTTTGAATGCTTCAGCAGTGAAGAGTGCTGCAGAAACAAAAGATACAGCACAAGCTGCAGTAGTTGAAGAACCGAAGAAATCTGAAATGCTTGTGAAGATTTCAAAGGTAGAGCCAAACAGAACTCAGCCACGCAAGCAGTTTGATGAGGATGCTTTATTGGAATTATCTGAATCAATTAAGCAGTTTGGCATCTTACAGCCACTTCTGGTTTCGAATAAAGGCGATTACTATGAAATTATTGCGGGCGAGAGAAGATGGAGGGCAGCCAAACTTGCCGGATTGAAAGAAGTTCCGGTAATCATTAAGGAATTTAATGATCAGCAGGTAGTTGAGATTTCCCTGATTGAAAATATTCAGCGGGAAGACTTAAATCCAATAGAGGAAGCGATGGCCTATAAGCGCCTGATCGATGAATTTAAGCTGAAACAGGATAATATTGCAGAACGCGTTTCTAAGAGCAGAACTGCAGTGACTAATTCCCTTCGCCTTTTGAAATTGGATGAAAGAGTTCAGCAGATGCTGATTGATGAGATGATTTCAGCTGGGCATGCTCGTGCAATTCTTGCAATTACAGACAAGGATAAGCAGACAAGTGTGGCAATGAAGGTTTTTGATGAGAAATTAAGCGTTCGAGAGACTGAAAAACTGGTAAAACATATTGTGGAGCCACCGAAGAAAACTCAGAAGACGGTAAATACAGCTGAAGATGCGATTTACGAGAGTCTCGAGGAGAAAATGAAGGGCATTATGGGAACCCGGGTTTTTATCCACAGAAAGAAAAATAATAAAGGTAAAATTGAAATTGAATATTATTCCAGAGATGAACTGGAAAGAATCATTGAGTTGTTTGAATCAATAAGATAAGGAGAGTGCATGAGCAGTATTTTTGACAGCCTGGGAATTGACCCGGGTATCATTATTATTTTACTGCTGATTCTGACCATCGTTCTGGCGGTGAATGTATTCAGCAGCAAAATGAGGCTTAGCCGTTTGGAACGTAAATACAAAATGTTCATGAAAGGCAGTGACGCACAATCTCTTGAGAAAGTTTTTGTACGAAAATTCGCCCAGATTGACCGCCTTTATGAAGCAAAAGAGGATCATGAGCACGACATCAGCTTTATCAAACATCATTTGGAATCTATGTTCAGCAAATATGGAGTTGAAAAGTATGATGCGTTCGATGATGTAGGCGGAAAACTCAGTTTTGCACTGGCTTTGTTGGATCAGGATAATTCCGGAGTAATTTTGAATGCAGTACACAGCAGAGACAATTGCTTCCTTTATCTGAAAGAAATTGTAAAGGGAGAGTCCTATGTAATGTTGAGCCAGGAAGAACTTGAAGCCCTTAGAAAAGCTGTAAATTTTGGCTTGGAAAATATTGAAAAAGATGAGTAAATTGGTTGCTGCGAACAGTTGGTAAAAAATGAATATAAGTCATAAAAAAACAGCGAAAAATGACAAAATTGTTATAAAAAATAAATAATAATGACAATATTGTTATAAAACGAAAAACAAAACAGATACTTGCCATAAAAAGAGATATGAAAAAATAAAACAGATACTTGCTGCAAAAAGAGATATGGAAAAATAAAACAGATATTTGCTATGAAAAAAAAAGTATCAGTACAGGAGGAAGACATGTTAGACATTAAATTTGTGAGAGAGAACCCGGAAATCGTAAAGCAGAACATCCGCAATAAATTCCAGGACAGCAAACTGGAGCTGGTTGACAAGGTTCTGGAGTTGGATAAGGAAAACCGCGAGATCAAACAGGAAGTAGAAGCTCTTCGTGCAGAGAGAAATAAAATTTCCAAACAGATTGGTGCTCTTATGGGCCAGGGAAAGAAGGATGAAGCAGAGGAAGTTAAGAAACAGGTTGCAGCTTCCGGTGAGCGTATTGAGGAACTTTCCAAGAGAGAGAAAGAAGTTGAGGAAGAGCTTCTGAAGGATATGATGGTAATCCCGAATATCATTGACCCATCTGTACCGATTGGTAAAGATGACAGCGAGAACGTTGAGATTGAGAAATTTGGTGAGCCTGTTGTTCCGGATTTCGAAGTTCCGTATCATACAGAAATCATGGAAGCTTTTGACGGAATCGACCTTGATAGCGCAAGACGTGTTGCTGGTAATGGTTTCTATTATCTGATGGGGGATATCGCAAGACTTCATTCTGCAGTTATTGCATATGCACGTGATTTCATGATTAACAGAGGATTCACATACTGTGTACCGCCGTTCATGATCAGAAGTAACGTTGTTACAGGTGTTATGAGCTTCGCTGAGATGGATGCCATGATGTACAAGATCGAAGGTGAGGATCTGTACCTGATCGGAACCAGTGAGCATTCTATGATTGGTAAATTTATTGACCAGATCATTCCGGAAGAAGAGCTTCCAAAAACTCTTACAAGTTATTCTCCATGCTTCCGTAAAGAGAAAGGTGCTCATGGACTTGAAGAGAGAGGCGTTTACCGTATCCACCAGTTTGAGAAGCAGGAGATGATCGTAGTTTGCAATCCAGAGGACAGCAAGATGTGGTTTGACAAACTGTGGCAGAACACTGTTGATCTGTTTCGTTCCCTGGATATTCCGGTTCGTACACTGGAATGCTGCTCTGGTGACCTGGCAGACCTGAAAGTGAAATCCCTGGATGTTGAAGCATGGTCTCCAAGACAGAAGAAATACTTTGAGGTAGGAAGCTGCTCCAACCTTGGTGATGCACAGGCACGTCGTCTGAAAATCCGTGTAAACGGAAAAGATGGCAAGAAATATCTTGCTCATACTCTTAATAACACAGTTGTTGCTCCGCCAAGAATGCTGATCGCGTTCCTTGAGAACAACCTGAATGCAGATGGAAGCGTAAATATTCCAGTTGCCCTTCAGCCATACATGGGTGGAATGACAAAAATTGAGAAAAAGTCCAAATAATTGGACTTAAAAACAAAATAGTATAAAAATACCGAAAATGGGACTTTGATCTGAAACAGTAATAGATTAAAAGTAAATGATCTGAAAATAGTAATAGTCAAAAGTAAGGTATCAGATGATCCGGAGAATATCTGAATATCTGAAAAATTGTTTGATTTGCAATAAGACTGCTTAACAGGGAGGTGATAATGTGCATAGTTATTTAAGAACTGTTGGCTTTTCAAAGGTAAAGTCACGTAAAGAAATGCAGGAAATCATTCAGGATGTGATAAATACTTACGATGAGAAAATTGCAGTGGAGAATCATCCGGATGGAGTTTTTGTACAATATTCCAAGAATTATGGCTGTGACTGTGGAATAACAGTCTGTGGACAGTATGATGAAGACAATGAGTTTCACGTAGAATATTCATTTCCATTTTTTCGCGGCACAGGAATCACCTCTCAGGAGAGTGTAGTCGTGGAGAGACACGCAGAAAAAGAGTCTTACGCAGGGGCGTGTGATGACATGCGCCTTGGCGTGACTTTGATCTTTTATCTTCAGAATCCTGCAGAATATATGCTGGAGAAGTATAAGGGGAATGTGCGTGAAGGACAGCCACTGACGATTACAGGACTGGCAAGAGAAGGGAAGATCCTTTTTCCGGTCCAGAAAGATAAAGAAGCTGTAAAAGTAGAGCGGGAGCTGACAAAAAACCGCAATAATCTGATCGCGGCTGCCAGAAATGGTGATGAAGAAGCCATGGAAGACCTTACAATGGAAGATATGGATATGTATTCCATGATTTCTGAGCGTATTGTTACAGATGATGTGCTGACAATTGTGGATACCTGTTTTATGCCTCATGGAATTGAATGTGACCAGTATAGTGTGATGGGCGAGATCGTGGATTTTGTGAATTTTAAGAACATTCTCACTGGTGAGAAATTGTGCCAGATGACCATCGAGTGCAATGATATCCAGTTCGATGTGTGTATAAACTGTGCGGATCTGCTAGGAGAACCGGCTGTGGGACGCAGATTTAAGGGGCTGATTTGGCTGCAGGGGCAGCTGCATTTTTAGACGAATCTTTAGATTCATCTAGAGCGTGTTTGAAAAATCATTCCCGCAATCTGCATGCCCCACTTTGCGGTATATTTCACCCGAATTCGGTTGCCGCAGCCCGCTACGACGCCCTCATCCGAGCGAAATCTCTCACAAATTGTGACGCACATTTTGTAGAAAGCCTTTTTCAAACACGCTCTAATTTAAGTTATAAAAACAATCTCAAAGTTAATAAAAAAGCTCTTGACAACTTCGAAAAAAGCTCCTATAATGCAGAACTATCAAAAAGCAAACGAAACTACAAAGGCGTAGAACACTTCAATGTGTCTGCGCCTTTTTTGTTTCCAGGCTTAAAAACAATCTTTTTACGAGGAGGAAATCAACTATGAAAAAATTCAAAACAATTTCAATGGGACTGGTACTTACAATGGGACTGATGACTGGCCTTGGTGCAACTCAGGTATTTGCAGATGATGAGAAAGTTTACAAGATCGCATGTGACCAGGCATATGCTCCATTTTCCATTCAGCAGGATGATGGAAGTTATAAAGGAATTGATGTAGAACTTCTGGCTGCAATTGCAGAGGAAGAGGGATTCGAATATGAGTTGACTCCTATGGATTTCTCAGGTATCATCCCGGCACTGGTTTCAGGAACAATTGATGGTTCTATTGCAGGAATGAATATCACAGATGAGAGAAAAGAGAGCGTTGATTTCTCTGATGGATATTATGAATCTGGTTCTGCACTGGTTGTAAATAAGGATGATGATTCCATTTCTGATTTTGATGATCTTAAGGGAAAAGTTGCAGCATGCAAGGAAGGAACTACCGGTCAGCTGTGGTGTGAAGATCATGCTGATGAATACGGATTTGAGACAACTGTTTATCCGGATTCTGTAAGTATGATGATGGCAGTTGCAAACAAACAGGCTGATTTCCTTATCGAGGATTATCCGGTAATCAGCTATCAGATCAAGATTGGTGAGCAGGAAGATCTGAAAGTTGCCATTGACGCAATCGAGGAAGCACCTCAGAATGGATTTGCTGTAAAGAAAGGCGAGAATGCTGATCTTCTTAAAATGTTTAACGAAGGACTTCAGAAAATCAGAGATAACGGCAAATATGATGAGATTATTGCTGAATATGAATAAAAAAGACAGACAGAAAGCTGCATAATAAAGCAATATTAAAGTCAACGGAAAATATATTTTTACTCATAACTGTAAGGTGTTGAAATGTTATGAGCAGAAGAAATAATCATTGAAAAGTAAAACTGAATCGTAAAAAGGCATTCAAGGGAGAACGCATATAAAAAGCGTTCTCCCTTGCACTTTTTACAGGAAAACAAACTTATTGAAAAATGGATGCTGTTTGCAGGTAATGTTGCGGAAAATATTTGGGCTGAATGGAGCAAACAGCAATAAAAGGAACTTTTTAAAGGGAAACAAAAAGAAATCCGATAATAAAGAGGTACAATATGGCAGATTATTTTTCTAATTTTGTTGAATACTTTCCACGGCTGATGGAAGGTCTGAAACTGACAATTATAATAGCGATTTTTGGTATTCTCCTGGCGGTGGCGCTTGGTATTATACTTTGTATTTTTTCTATCAGCAATAGTCGTATCTTACAGAAGATTGCCAGTGTGTATATCACAATTATAAGAGGTATTCCGCTTATGATTCTGGCGCTTTTTTTGTATTTTGGCGTAATTAAAAACTCCCTGACCCTGGTGCTGGCTGCAATTATTATTTTGGGAATTAATGCTTCTGCATATATGGCAGAAATTTTCCGGGCAGGTATTCAGGCCATTGATTATGGTCAGATGGAAGCAGCGAGAAGTCTTGGTTTAAGCTATTTTCAGACTATGAGAAAAATTGTTCTTCCACAGGCGGTAAAAATTATGATCCCGTCTCTTATGAACCAGTTTATCAGCAGCCTGAAAGATACTGCAATTCTTTCCGCAATCAGTGTTAATGAGTTGACAATGACTGCCAAAACCATTATTGCAAGAAACTACAAAGCCTTTGAATTATATTCCTATGCCGCAATCATTTATATTGTATTGATTACAGCTCTTACATGGCTTTCCAAGAAAGTAGAGCGCAGACTCAGCTATGATAAACGTTAGGAGAAATGAATTATGGCAATTATCGAGGTAAAACATTTACATAAAGTATTTGGAGATCTGGAAGTTCTGAAGGACATCTCCTTTAATGTAGAAGAGGGCGAAGTGATTTGCCTGATCGGACCGTCCGGTTCCGGAAAATCCACCCTGCTCAGATGCCTGAACAAACTGGAAGAGAAGCAGGATGGCGATATTGTGATTCTTGGAGAAAATATTTCCGAGATTAAGAAAATCAATCAGTTCCGTGAAAATATTGGAATGGTATTTCAGCATTTTAATCTTTTTCCAAACTATACTGTGCTGCAGAATATGACTTTGGCACCAACTATGCTGAAAAAAATGTCAAAAGCGGAGGCTGTAAAAAAGGCAGAACAGCTTCTGGACAGAGTTGGATTGCTGGATAAAAAAGACGTGTATCCTGTAACCTTATCAGGTGGTCAGAAACAGCGTGTGGCAATTGCCCGTGCGCTTGCAATGAACCCGAAGATTATGCTGTTTGATGAGCCTACCAGTGCATTGGATCCGGAGATGGTTGGAGAAGTTCTGGACGTTATGAAAGAGCTTGCCAGAGAAGGTATGACTATGGTTGTAGTTACACATGAAATGGGATTTGCAAGAGATGTTGCGGACAGAATCATTTTTATGGATGACGGTTACATTGTAGAAGAGGAAAAACCGGAAGAAATGTTTGCACATCCGAAGACGGAAAGATGCAGGAACTTCCTTGCAAGTGTGCTGTAAATTGAAAACGAGTATCTATGCTCAGTCAATATTGTTATGAAAGCTGGCAGCTATGCACCCATAGTGTGTTTTTATCTGCCGGCCTCATTTGCAATCTGTGGCATTAAATAAGCAAAAAAACTGCAGTGGACAGGACGGCAGAAGAGTTTGGGCCACTCATATCATCTAATAAGGAGCGTGGTCAAAGTTGTATCCATGCATACATATCAATCTGGATAAAATTGCAGAGAATGTAAGAGTCATGAAAGATCTGACTGAAAAACATCATATAGAAATAACTGGTGTAACCAAAGTTTTTGGTGGCGAGGAAAGGATTGCTCAGACTCTGGTGAATCAGGGGATAAAAAGGCTGGGAGATTCCAGAATTGAAAATATCAGAAATTATGAAAATCTGCCTTGTGAAAAGTGGCTGATCCGTATGCCATCCATATCTGAGGCGAGAGAAGTGGTGCAGTTCTGTGATGTGTCGGTAAACTCTGAGCTTGAGACACTGAAAGCACTTAACCAACAGGCCATACAGTTGAAAAAGAAACACAAAGTAATTCTGATGGTGGATCTGGGAGATCTGCGGGAAGGCTATTTTAAAGAAGAACATCTGGCAGAAGCGATAAACTATGCAAAGCAGGCAAAGGGGTTGGATTTGTATGGACTTGGTACAAATCTGACCTGTTTTTCTTTTGTACAGTCTGATGAGGAAAAAATGAACCGGCTTCTTGGTCTGGCAAAGAAATACGATGCATCTGTATGTATCAGTGGTGGCAATTCTGCGACTATTCACCTGATGCTGGAAAACGGGATTCCGGAAGGAATCAATAACCTTCGTCTTGGTGAGTCTGTGCTGTTTGGCAGAGAACGGACAAACTATGAGTATTTGCCGGGAACCAGCAACGACGCATTTATCATGGAAGCTGAGATCATTGAATCTAAAGAAAAGCCGTCTATGCCGATCGGAAAGATTGGTGCGGACAGTTATGGTCATGTGCCTGTTTTTACAGACAGGGGAATTCGAAAGAGAGCCATCTGTGCCCTTGGCAGACAGGATGTTGACGTAGAAACCATGTGGCCGGTAGATGAAGGCGTGGAAATCATCGGAGCCAGTAGCGATCATCTGCTTGTGGATGTAACGGACTGCGAGAAAGAATTTAAGACTGGAGACAGGATTTGCTTTCGTTTAGGTTACTTTGCTGTAATGCGTGCTTTTACCAGCAAATATGTGGAAAAGATATATGAAAAACAGGAGATAGAAAAGGAAAAAAACGAGAGCTTGTATAAGGTATCATAAGAATTACTGTTTGCAAGTAATGTTTCACGTGGCACTTTTTGTAAGCAAACAGAAAAGCGAAAATATAATTTATGCAAAATGAAAACAGTAGTTCGTAGAATTTTGAGAAAAACATAAAATCCAGGAGGAAAATCATGGGAAAGCATTTTGTACTGACTATCAGCCGTGAATTCGGTGCAGAAGGTCATGAAATAGGAAAAGTACTTTCAGAACGTCTGGGAGTAAAGCTCTATGATAAAGAACTGCTTGCCAGGGCAGCTGCAAAATCAGGAGTGGATGTTAATTCTGTGTGTGGATATGACGAAAACGTGGAACGGCGTTTTATGGATCCTTATCTTGGAAACGGACGCATTAATTCTGCACAGGAGGATAAGCTTTTTCATCAGGAAGCACAGATCATGAGAGACCTGTATGCAAAGGAATCCTGTATCATCATAGGCAGGTTATCAGATTATGTACTTCACGATGAGCCGGATGTACTGAGTGTGTTTATTTATGCTCCGGAGAGCTTTCGTATTGACAACATTATGAAGAAGCACCACATTTCTGCCAAAGAAGCCAAAAAGCTGGTGCGGAAAATGGATGCGGCGCGGGACAATTATTACCGTTTTTACTCCATGGGAAAATGGAGCCATAAGAAAAAGAAGGATCTTACTATAAACAGAGAGACTTTTGGAATCGAAGGCTGTGTGAAAATTCTGGAGGCAATGATCCGTACGAAGACGGACGAGGAGGAGCAATAGGCCATGAGTGAAAAATGGGACGAAAAAGTAATTGAGCTGGCCAAAAGTCTGATAAATTGTCAGAGCTATTCAGGACACGAGGATAAAGCGGCGGAAGCTTTAAAGGCGTATATGAAAGAGGCCGGTGTTTTCGATGAGATAGAAACTGACTGCTACGGAAATGTGATCGGTCATATTAAAGGAAAAAATCCTGGTTCGAAAGTCCTGTTTGATGGACATATAGACACGGTTCCAGTTGGAAATTTAAAGGATTGGAAACATGATCCATTTCATGCAGTTGTTGAAGATGGAAAGCTTTATGGCAGAGGAGCTGCTGATATGAAAGGTGCGGTAGCTGCATTTACAGTTGCTGCGCATAGATATGCGGTGGAAAATGGGAAAAATTTTGCCGGAGATGTATATGTGGCAGGTGTTGTGCATGAAGAATGCTTCGAAGGTGTTGCCGCGCGAAAAATAAGTGCGAAAGTGAAACCGGATTATGTGGTAATTGGTGAAGCATCTGAAATGAATTTAAAAGTAGGACAGCGTGGCCGTGCAGAAATTGTGGTTGAGACCTTTGGTGTCCCGGCACATTCAGCAAACTCGGAAAGGGGCGTAAATGCAGTATATAAAATGTGTGAGGCCATTCAGGCTATCCGTGAGATTGAACCGCCTGTCCAGAATAAACTTGGAAAAGGAATCCTGGAGCTGACAGACGTAAAATCTTCCCCATATCCAGGAGCCTCCGTTGTTCCGGAATACTGCCGTGCAACCTATGACCGCAGACTTCTGGTAGGTGAAACCAAGGAAAGCGTGCTTCAGCCAATCATTGAAAAAATGGAAGAGCTGAAGAAAAAGGATCCGCAGTTTTCCTATAAGGTTTCTTATGCAGTGGGAAAAGAGGAATGCTACACCGGAGAAAAAATCCAGGGAGAACGTTTTTTCCCAGGCTGGCTGTTTGGCGCAGAAGAGGAGTGGGTGGCAAAAATAAAATCCGAACTGGAAAAAGAGGGTTTTTCTCCAGAGGTAACTACCTACAATTTCTGTACAAATGGAAGTCATTATGCAGGAGAAGCTGGCATCCGTACTATTGGAATGGGACCTGCAAGGGAAAATCTGGCGCATACCATTGATGAATATGCGGAGGTGGAAGATCTGACAAATGTATTCAGATGTTATGTGGGGATTATGAAGGCGTTGTTGGGATGATGTATAGCTTTCGGTAAAGTGAAGAAATAATGTGAAAATGATAGAAAAGGCATTCTTTTTTGAGTATACTATTACTTGGAAGGGAGTGCTTTTTTATGATTATTGATAGGCTTTCGGTGTTTGTGAAATGGAAATTTTGGAAGCAGTTGAAAAAAGATAGCCTACAAAAAGAAGCAGCTAAAAAATGAAAAATAGAAAGAACAACTGGATAAAAATAGTTATCCAACTACTGTCGTTTATCTTAATCCCAGAACTGTTCGTAACAGGATTTACAGCTATTGGAGATATCTTTTCCCAGATCTATGCTGGAAGTATTTCCTGGGAGAGTGTCAGGTATTCGGTGTATGTACTAATCGCGACAGTGCCAGGAAGTGTACTGGTGGGGAGATTTTTTTGCGGATTTTTCTGCAGCTTTGGAGCTGTGCAGGATTTCTTGTGGTTTGCAGCGCGGAAGCTGGGAAAAGGCAGCTGGAGGCGGAACAGAAATCCAGAAATATACAAGAAAGCTGACCGAATTCTGAAACTGGCAAAATATGGAGTACTTGTTTATTTTGTAATATTTATATGGAGTGGTGTTTTGACCTGGAAAAAGCAAGGTCCGTGGGAAATATTTGGCCAGTATATTGTGCCTGGACATTGGCCGGGAGTGAAGCCTTTGTGCTCGGTGGGGGGAATTTTACTCTTGGTGATTTTGACAGGATCAGTGTTGGTAAAGAGATTCTTTTGCAGATATTTCTGTCCAATGGGAGCGGTGTATGCACTGATTTCCAGAGGTGCATTTTTGAAAATCGAAAAGCTCGGACGAGAATGCAGTGCCTGTTCTTTGTGTACTGCGAAATGCAGCATGGGAATTGATTTTACGAAAAAGGAACAAGTTACAGGTGGAGAGTGCATTGCGTGCCAGCAGTGCATTAGCTGGTGCCCGAAAGGAAATGCGCATTTTGGAATTAAATATGGAATGGTGATCGGAGTATTGCTCACGTGTGTGATGATTGGGGCTTCCCAGCTCCTTACGGCGAGAAGCTATACGAAGGATAGAAATATAGCAGGCGGTGTTGTTGAAGGTTTCAGATATAAAGACGGTACTTATACTGGAACAGGTGAGGGCTATCGTGGAGCGATGCGTGTCACTGTAAGTGTGGCGGACGGAAAAATAACCAGTCTTACACTGGATAGTTATGAGGATGACAAGTCTTATATGGAAAAAGCGAAAGCTGAAATCTTTTCTGCAATAATCGGACAGCAGAATACGAATGCAGATACCGTATCCGGTGCTACATATAGCAGTAAGGGGCTGATTCAGGCTGTACAGAATGCTTTGAAGGAGGCAGGAATTTCAGAGACTGCGGAGAATGGTTCTGATGATAAAGCTGCGGACAAGGCTGAATTTATTTCTGCAGGCCGCTTCCGGAACCTTGTCGATGGCGTATATACAGGATCTGCCGATGCTTTTCGTGGTGATGTAGAAGTTCAGGTTACTGTGGAAAATCAGCAGGTAACGGATATTTCCATCTTCTCATACTGTGACACAGAAGAATATTTTTTTAAAGCTGCGCCAGTTGTAATTGAAGAGATGAAAGAGGAACAAAGTCTGAACATTGATGCTGTCAGCGGAGCCACATACAGCAGCAACGGAATTATTCATGCTGTGGCAAATGCATTGGAGATTCCCGAAGATCAATATGCCGAACGTCCTGGCCGGAATCTGGCTGCCAAGAAGAAAAGCCATGGACATATTGTAAAACATGTAATAGAAAACCAGGAAGAGTATGAAAAGAAGGTTAAGGAGTATGAAAAATAGATAACAGAAATCAGAAACGGAGGATGCAGACTGGGAATCGTGAAGAATAGACATTGACAGCCCTTATACATCAGGCATATAATATATCAGATATACACAAAAAATATATGCAAAAATGTAAAATATCTGGTAACTATTCAATATCTGCGCTGCAAGCGTTACAATTTGGAGTATAAGTACTGGGGAAAAAATGAGACGAACGAAAGCATATCGGTTGATTTTTGTGGGAGTGGCATCTGTTCTGCTGGGAGGCTGCTCGGGGAGTTCGAAGGCAAACATGGAGGAGGCAGCAGAGCAGCCCGCTGTGGTGGACTATACCTGTATTTCTAATCCGGAAAGCGATAAGCAAATATATGTTATTCTGAAAAATTATCATGGTGCTTACTGGGAGAAGGTAATAGATGGTATAACAGAAGCTGCAAAAAAACTGGATGAAGCGGTTTATCTTGGCGGAATTGATAACGAAACTGACATTTCCGGTCAGATTGACCTGATGAACCAGGCTATGGAGCAAGGCGCTGACGGAATCCTGCTGGCTCCGGCAGATTCCAATTCACTGGCAGACAGCTGTCAGAAGGTACGGGAAAAGGATATTCCGATAGTACTTATTGATTCTTCTATTAACAGCAGCGAATTTGATGCCTGTTACATGACAGATAATATAGATGCCGGAGAAATGGCAGCGAAAGAAATGCTGGAGTTGCTGTATGATGCAGGAAATTCACCGACAGACCCACTGGAAGTGGGAATCCAGTTGTCATCGGATAGTTCACAGGCAATGGTAAATCGTGTTTCCGGATTCCTGAATTTCTGGGCGGGCAATGCACCGGAGCAGTGGGAAATCGTTCAGGATATAAGAGTTAATGGCGGTGATACGAAAAAGGCACAATCGGATGCTTCTGCATTATTGAGAGAAAATGCAGATATAAAGGGCTTTTTCGGCTGTAATAACACATCTACTGTCGGCATCGTAAATACTCTTTTTGAAGAAGAAAGAACAGATGTAGTGCTGGTGGGTTTTGACCTGGCGGACGAAACGAAACAGATGCTTCAGAATCCGGAGTATCATGCAGTGACTGTGCTGCAGAAACAGGATCAGATGGGATATCTGGGAATGCTTTCCCTGAATTCTCTTATAAAGGGAGAAAAATCAGAGCAGAAGTATTTTGATACCGGAGTTATTATGGTTGATTCTGATTACCTTATGGAGAATGCTGTCTCATGAAAGATCGAAGAAAAAATAAAACAAAAAGAAAAGTCCTGCTGGCTTTGTATCTGGTAGTCTGCCTTGTCATTATCGTGGCGGCATACTTTCACCTGAGCAGAATTGCGCGGAATTTCAATACAGAGCATCTGGAGCTGATCACAGGCCTGTACGCGGAAAAGATGAATGATTCTATGGAATATCTTCAGAACTATGTACAGGAAGATATAAAGATGATCCGGTCTATGGAAAATGCCCAACCGGAGGAAATCCTGGAACAGCTGGAGAAAAATCTTGACAAGACTGTTTTCGGTGATATTGGTTTTATTATGAATGATGGCGAAATTTATGGCAGCAGCAGCTGCGCTGTTTCCGATATCAAAAAGAAGAAGCTGGATGAGGCGGCGCTGGCTTCGGATACGTCTTTTAACTCGGATCCTTACCAGTCCAGCAGAACTGGAAATATGACCATGACCGTTTTTGTGCCAGTAGGGGATACTTCACTGGTTCATACACTTTATGTGTCGATTATGATTGAAAATCTCAGACAGTTGGGTGAGTATGAGCTGCTTCAGGGCAAGATCAGTATTCACCTGTTAAAGGCCGATTCAGAAAATTTTATTACCTGTGTCAGTGACAATTCCGGCCCGTCTGGCAGTTGGAACAATCTTTTACTTCAGCAGAAGTATTTCCAGTATGATGCAGGTTATTCCTACAACCAGTGGATAAAGGACATGCGTTCCGGAAAGAAGGATGGGAGATTTTCCGCTATTATCAGAGGAGAGGAATCTACAATTTCCTATAGAAGTATTTCTGTTATGCCAGGCTGGTATGTGATCGTTGAACTGACAAATAAGAATATTTCTGATATTACCCAGCAGTTTTCCGCCTGGGGCGGAGTATATGGAAGTATTCTGGTAGGCTTCACGATACTGTACATGCTGACCCTTGTGCTGTTGGAGAAAAAAGATAAGAAAATATACATGGGATTGTCTACTACAGATCCTCTTACCGGAATTCTGAACCGCAGAGCTTTTCAGATTGCCGTGGAAGAAGAATTGCGTAAAAAAACGCCAGGTATCTTCATCTTTATTGATGTAGATAATTTTAAAATTTATAATGATACTTACGGTCATAACAATGGAGACTTCTGCCTGAAGCATTTTGCGAAAACTATGAAAAGCTGTTTCCCGGAGGA
The DNA here is from genome assembly GCF_015668065.1 of Ruminococcus sp. 1001713B170207_170306_F1. NCBI lineage: Bacteria > Bacillati > Bacillota > Clostridia > Eubacteriales > Oscillospiraceae > Ruminococcus > Ruminococcus sp. 1001713B170207_170306_F1. Next base: position 66,006 of record NZ_JADPEX010000026.1, read on the forward strand.
TAGCATAATCGGCCGGTATGGCGGTGATGAATTTGTGGTTTACCTGAAGAATCTTACAGGGGAAATGACGCGGACTTATATGGAAACGTTTCAGAGGATGATTTCCCAGCTTACACTGCCTACAGGAGAGGCTGTAGAGCTTTCAGCCAGCGCAGGCGGAGCTGCATTCCCGGAACAGGGAGAAGACGTTATGTCTCTTTGTAAAAGCGCAGATATGGCTTTGTATAAGGTGAAACAGAATGGGAAAGCTGATTTTAAAATGAAAGGAATGTAAATGAAAGGATCCCGGCAAGGTCGAGGCTTGTTAGCCTTCTACCTTGCGAGGGATCCTTTTTTACTTGATAAATGTATCCTGTGGAAATATTAATTCACGTTTGCCGGATCAATCTCTGTAATGGCTGGTGCCGTCCAGGTGTCCAGTGCATCCACATCAGGTGTATAGATACGCATATACAGGTGGAAGCCACCGTCACCCACAGGAAGCCAGTTTGGGGTATCCTCCGGTGCATCTTTAGACAGAATGACATCAATGGAACCATCCTCATTCGCTTTCAAACCGGAACGGTCATTTATGCAGTAACGATCAATTGGATTATCAATCAGGAAGTCATCATCCCCGTATGCAGTCACAGACCAGAACCCCCCTTCAAGAACCAGCGGATAGCTTTCGAAATGAAGGATATAGGATTTTTCTCCTGTCAGAAGATTTCCATCCGCATCCTGTTCTGTCTTGGCATACAATGCAACCTCAACGGTATTGGCACCAAGCCCTGCAAGTGCTACCAGTGCACGATAAGCATATTCTGTGTTACAATCTCCGATTGGTGCACCAAAATAACTCCACTGGCCAAGCTTCTTTGAGAATTTCATTCCCTCTTTAACAAGCTTTGGCCGAATTTCTGTAAGCATTGTTTTCCAGCTTTTGGCAACATCACCGGTAAGAACAGAAGCGTCAAATTCCATACCAGGTCCTACATTCACAGCAGCTATTTTTTCAAGCATTTCCTTATCTGCAGCTGCCGGAGAATTCTTTACCATTAATTCATTGGCCTTATTAAAAAATGTAACCGGATCCATGGAAAGAACCTTATCAACAGGAACATAATTATTCTCTTCGCTATAGCTGCCCTTTGGAGGCTCATAAGTATCTCCAGATATATAATTGGAAAGTGGCATTAGTTTCATTTTTTCCTGAATGGCACGCACATTTGGCAAATCCTCTTCTCCTGATAAAATGGTTCTGGTGATAGACCATGCCATGGATGTGGGAACATCTATACGGGTAACGCCCTTAGGCAGTTCTCCCTCCCATGTAGAAAGAGTAATTGCATATGCACCTGCCTGATCGAGAACTGCGGCAGTGTTTGTCCAGGCATCCAGCACCTGAACCTTACAAAAACGATCTGTTTCCGGAAGCTCATAGACCATTGGTTCCTCGCTCAGATCATACCATACCTGTGAATAGATCGTATCCACATTAGGAGTTACCACATTCCTGAATTGTGCATTTGCCTGTGCAACACTGTGTATAAACTGATTTACAGGTGCTTTCCCGGTAACAGCTTCCTCTGTGTTCGTTGCTGAAATCTCAGTCGCATCCATAAGCACCAGTGGAAATGCATAAACATAAGCATCTTCCACAGTCTCCCATATATTTTCATCTGTCTCACTGTCAGCAGCTGCTGCAAATACCTGCACATTGCTGGAATAGCCTGACAGCACCAATGCTGCACTGGCTATAAGAGCTGCAAATCTTTTCATATCCATATCCTCCTGTAAGTATTTATGATTTTGTCAAGCGGATATTCCAGATCCGCTTTGCTACTTGCTCATAACCGAATAATTGCTTCGCAGTTTATCTGAAGGAGCTTGCACTTCTCCTGATACAAGCAAGTTCCCACCCACTGCTTATTGCTTTTTGCAATCGCCCCAGGGGACTTACTTGATTCGGTTAAACACTCTCTAAACATATAGGAAACCGACACGCCTGCAACAACAGGTATGTCACGCTTCCAGCACCAAATTTTATGGCTCGATAATATTAAAATATTTATACTCTGAGGTAACCGTAACTGCATCCATCAATCGTGTCAGGCAGGTCTCATCACCCTCCTGCTGGATCAAAGCTGCAATATTTTCCGTGTTTTTCTGAATAATAGACAGCAGTCCGGCACGTTTGGTAGTCCATGTCACATCCGCATCCGCATCCTGTGTATCTTTCTGATAAAGAAGTACACCATTTTTCACGCGGAGTACATAATTACCTTCCGGCAATATAAGATTTGCTGTAAACGTCAGATCCGGAACCTTCGTTGTATCTACAAGAATTCCCAGATAATCCAAAATCATTTCAGGTGTCATATGTAAAATAACATCACCGTTACCATTGCCTCGCGTTGCATCATCGGTATTTGTACCATTTCGCAGCTCCTGTGCCGCACAAAGGTAAGCACTGCGCCATGGACCGGATTCTGCCTGATACCCCAATTGCTCTAATGCATCTGCACAAAGATAACGTGCATCCATATTTTCCGGATCAGCAAAAACCAGCGTATTGGTGATCTGGGCAACCCACTGATATTCTCCCTTTGCAAAATCTTCTTTTGCTTTTTCAAGAACCGCATCTGTGTCACCGAAATATTCTACCAGCTTTTGTGCATAATCCGATGGTGTAAGTTCAGCAAGATGGACAGGATTACCGTCATACCATCCCATGTATTTCTCATATACTGCCTTCGAATTATGAGAAACTGTGCCATAATACTGACGGGTATACCAGACTTTCTCCAACTCCTTGGGAAGCTGGATCATATTAGCAATCTCTGTCTCCGTATAACCTTCATTAATGTAAAGCAATGTCTGGTCGTTAATAAACTTATACACAGCTGCAGTATTGGTCATATATTCCTGAATAATATCCTTTCCCCAATGTGGCCAGTTATGAGACTGGAATACTACATCTGCCTGATCACCATAAAGTGCCAGAGATTCCATAATGTACTCTGCCCATGCGTTTCCGTCACGTACCTGGGCTCCGCGGAGTGTATACAGGTTGTGGAGTGTTCCTGTACAGTTTTCAGCCATCCACAAAGCATTTTTCGATCCAATCCAGAAGTTCATCTCCGCCGGTGCTTCGGTACCCGGAGTAAGCTGAAATTCAAGTTCCACTCCATCAATAGTATGCTTCTCACCGGTTTCTGTGATTTCAAGTGTAGGAGAAATATAACTTGTACTGCCCCTGGACTGCCCCATGCCAATACCAATGGCAAGAGCTCCTGTTTCACTGGCCTCAAGCATGGTTCCATACTGATAGCTTGCTCTGCGCCCCATGGCAGTACCTGCATAAATATTCTCGCTGACAGCATGCTTCTCAAAGCCCTCCGGTGCAATTACCTGCACATCACCGGATTGTACATCTTCTTCTGAAATAATTCCCCTGACTCCACCGAAATGATCAACATGGGAATGGCTGTAAATCACTGCCTTTACAGGAAAAGTGCCCAGATTCTCTTCCACCAGGGAAAAAGCCGCTGCCGCACATTCCATGCTCATCAGTGGATCTACTACAATCCATCCCGTATCACCTTTTATGAAGGTGATATTTGACATGTCATAGCCACGCACCTGATAGATTCCATCGGTTACTTCAAAAAGACCATAAATATGATTCAGCTGTGTATCTCTCCAAAGACTTGGATTCGCTGTATCCGGAGCATCCTGATCCAGAAAAGCATATGCCGTCTGACTCCATACAAGCTTCCCGTTCTCATCATAAATATCCAGAGTATCCGGAGACGCAATCAGACCTTTTGTAGCATTTTCAAACTCCTCAGTATCCTCGAAATCCAGCAATGCATAAACTTCCTGATTTGCATCAATGGTATACTGGGTGGCTGGTTTGCTTTCTGCTGTTAATTCTGATGCGGCAATTGCGGTGGAACTGCCACAAACAGCCATAGTAAGTGCCAATGCAGCGGTAGTCAAAGTAACTGCTTTTTTTCTTTTCATGATACGTTTTCCCCCTTGTTCTGCAAAAAAATCAGATATTTTCTGCTGTAAATCTTAATTGCTTGCAAAAAACAATATCTAATAAAAATATAGCATGAATGTATCAGGGGAACAATCGAATTATAGAGAAATAACATTTCTATTGCGGTAAATCAACCTAATAAGCGGTAAAACGACATTTGTTATTTAGAGGAATTACTTTTCATGGAAACTTCAACCAATCTGACCAGATGATTTTTTTCACTTATAGATTTCATTTTGTCTGCATTAAACAAAATGCATCCACAGTGTCCCGGAAATGTAGGAAAACATATAATTTTCAGATTCGTATCTATTTCAGGACTATAATCCATGATTTCCAGTGTTTCACCATACAAGGTGGCGCGTTCATAAACATGAAGCCATTTTGCGTCCATATTGGAAAAAAGACTGGAAAAGGAACTTCCGATCATCTTGTCTAAGGGCTGCTTTTCCAGGGCAGCTAACGCTTCATTCCCATAGCGGAAGATCCAGTCCACTGCCTTTTTTTCTTCATTGAATACCATTTCTATATCCGTGAATGCAAAAGGGAGAGCATCACATATTTTATAATATTTGCGATATTCTTCTGCTGTCAGCGGCAGCTTTTTTTTACTGATTTTTGCAATTATAAGCTCCTGATTTTTCTGCAGTTCTTCTCTGAGCACCCTTTTTTTACGTTTTGCATAGCAAATTTTCTCACCATTAGACAGCAAAATCCTGTCTCCAATATCACTGATTGCAGATACAGCTACCATACAGCCACGTTTTACCTCAATAAATTCTTCATTCAATTGTTTCTTTAATTCTTTCAGTGTCATTCGGCAACGATACACGTTTCCATCAAACATATGAATCCTGCAATGATCATCTGACATGATCACATAGAGAATGTCTGCACATCGGATCGCGATCTTCGTGCGATTGAAGGTTACTGTAATGAATTCCTGCTGCATGGCTGAGGTCTCCTTCTGGTAATTAAAAATCTATTTGAAAAATACAACTTTTACTATTCTAGCACTGTGTCAAAGCTCTTACAAGTATACAGATGCCAACCGTATAGTGCATCAATTTGTGTTTCAAAAGTGGTAACTGCTTCGTAATGCATATCTTGTAGAAAGCTTTTTTCAAACATGCTCTAACGAACAGTAACCATTGTAAGGGCGGAACAGAAGAAAAGTCTTGTAATTTGTGTGTAATTATAGTACAATTGAAGCTACAGATTTGTCCTGTTAGTTTAATGGATAGAACAAGTGCCTCCTAAGGGCTAGGTGGAACAAACGCCTTTTGATATGATAACTAGATAAAATTGAATAGATTTTTAAGAATGTCCCAGTACCTCAGCAGGATAGAGGGTTCGCCTCCTAAGAGAAAGCCGAGGCATTCCCCAAAGGGAAAAAATGAAAAACAACTTTCAGTTCGAATCTATTCTGAAAAATGCTAATGGTGACAACAAAGCATTCCCCAAATTGGGGAACGTTCTAATGTTACCAAATCAAAAAAATCTGTAGATTGACAACTCGAAAGAGAGTTGATAATCTTATATATGGCCGAAGGGAAAAATCCCAGAAACCCAGTAAAATCAAGGGTTTGCGGCATGTGTCGTCATAGCTCAGCTGGATAGAGCACTCGCCTCCTAAGAGAAAGCCGAGGCATTCCCCAAAGGGAAAAAATGAAAAACAACTTTCAGTTCGAATCTATTCTGAAAAATGCTAATGGTGACAACAAAGCATTCCCCAAATTGGGGAACGTTCTAATGTTACCAAATCAAAAAAATCTGTAGATTGACAACTCGAAAAAGAGTTGATAATCTTATATATGGCCGAAGGGAAAAATCCTAGAAACCCAGTAAAATCAAGGGTTTGCGGCATGTGTCGTCATAGCTCAGCTGGATAGAGCACTCGCCTCCTAAGCGAGGGGTCGGAGGTTCAAATCCTCTTGGCGACGGGCTTCAAAGCGTTCGAAAATGTTAGCTGGATTAG
>NZ_JADPEX010000027.1:0-65786 GCF_015668065.1 Ruminococcus sp. 1001713B170207_170306_F1
AAATGGTATTAAAAAAATCGAAGATAAAAATACCGTCTACATCAGACTGAATTTTTGAATTGTTAGACAGTCTGACGCACGGTGGTGTGAGAGGACGGCGGTTAGTCACCGCCTCCTACTCGATTTAATTGTGAAAAATATACAAAAAATGTATTTTAAAATTATGAAATGTATAAAAATATGAAAAAACATATTGACAAATTGTGTTTACATTGTAATAATGTAATTGCTTTAATAAAACATTTTATAAAACATAAAATAAAACGACATGAAAAAGGAGGAAACAATTATGTTACAACAGGTAATGACAAATCCAGGAGAAATTATTTTCAGAGAGGTTCCGGTTCCGGAGGTAAAGGAAAATCAGGTTTTGGTAAAGATTATGAATATTGGTGTTTGTGGATCAGATATTCATGTTTATCATGGAAAACATCCGTTTACAAAATATCCGGTAACACAAGGACATGAGGTTTCCGGTGAGATTACAGAATTTGGAAAAAATGTCACAGAGTTTCATGTGGGACAGAAGGTGACGATAGAGCCTCAGGTATATTGTGGACATTGCTATCCATGTCGTCATGGAAAGTATAATCTCTGTGAGGAATTAAAAGTAATGGGATTTCAGACGACAGGAACAGCATCTGAGTATTTTGCAGTGGATGCATCTAAAGTAACACCTATTCCAGAAGATATGTCCTATGAAGAAGGCGCTATGATTGAACCTCTTGCTGTGGCAGTTCATGGTGTAAAACAGATAGGTGATGTGGCTGGCATGAATATTGCAGTTCTTGGAGCAGGACCGATTGGAAATCTCGTGGCACAGGCAGCAAAAGGAATGGGGGCAGCGAAAGTGATGATCACAGATATCAGTGATCTTAGACTGGCAAAGGCAAAAGAATGTGGAATTGATGTGTGTGTGAATACCAAAAATAAAGACTTCAGTGCGGCAATGCTCGAAGCATTTGGACCGGACAAGGCGGATGTGATCTACGACTGTGCCGGAAACAATATCACAATGGGACAGGCAATTAAATATGCAAGAAAAGGAAGCACGATTGTACTGGTGGCTGTTTTTGCAGGAATGGCAGAAGTAGATCTTGCAGTGGCAAATGACCACGAACTTGACATTAAGAGCACGATGATGTACCGCCATGATGATTATATAGATGGAATCAGATTGGTAAATGAGGGCAAAGTTCATTTGAAACCGCTCATCTCAAAGACATTTGCTTTTAAAGATTATCTGAAAGCATACCAGTATATTGATGATAACCGCGAGACAACGATGAAAGTAATTATCAACGTCAGTGAAAAGTAAGGAGTTCGTATGGAAAATAAATATGGAATTGTCGGAGTTGCCCATGTCGGGCTTCCGACAAACGATTTACAGAAAACAGTTGAGTTTTATAAGAGTCTTGGATTTGAAGTGATTATGCAGTCTTATAATGAAAAAGCAGGGGAAAAAGTGGCATTTTTACAGATAAAAAATTACTGTATAGAGACTTTTGAAAATGGGCAGGCGGCAATGTCAGACGGTGCATACCAACATGTTGCACTTGATGTGGAAGACATTGAAAGTATGTATCAGAAAATCTGCAATGAAAAATACACAATTATTACAGACGGAATCGAAGAACTACCATTTTGGGAAAATGGTGTGAAGTATTTTATGATTAAGGGCCCAAATGAGGAAAGAATAGAGTTCTGTCAGAAACTCTGATAAAAATAGGAGAGACATATGGGAAGCGAAAACAAAAATGGAAAAGTACCGCTGATCAGTAAGATTGCATATGGGTTTGGTGATGTTGGATGTAATTTCAGCTGGATGTTCGTCAGTAATTTTCTGATGATATTTTATACAGACGTGTTCGGAATCAGTATGGCGGCTGTGTCAGCACTTATGCTTTTTTCAAGATTCTGGGATGCAATCAATGATCCAATCGTCGGGGGACTTACAGATAAAACAAAATCGAGATGGGGACGGTACCGTCCATGGCTGTTAGTAGCGGCACCAATCACAGCGATTCTTCTTGTTATGACATTCTGGGCAAGACCCGACTGGCCGCAGAATGGAAAGATCATTTATATGGTAATTACATATTGTCTGCTGGTTTTGGGGTATACCTGTGTGAATATTCCATATGGAACCTTGTGTGGTGCTATGACACAGGATATTGATGAACGTGCAAAAATAAATACATCCCGTTCGGTTGCAGCGATGATTGCAATTGGTGTGATAAATATTATCACAGTTCCACTGCTCAGCAAATTCGGCAGTCATAGTGCAAAGACAGGATATCTGACGGTTGCGGTCATATATGGATGTATTTTTACAGCCTGTCATTTCTTCTGCTTTGCGAAGACGAAAGAGGCAGTGCTTACTCCGGAAAAAGAAAAAATTTCTGTAAAGATACAATTGAAAGCAGTCATGCAGAACAGACCATATCTTCTTGCATTGGCAGGACAGATATTATTTGGATTTACACTGTATGGTAGAAACGCAGATATTCTGTATTACTTTACATATGTGGAAGGGAATGCCTCCTACTACACAACTTATTCGATGTGCATCATTATTCCTTCTATCATCGGGGCAGCCTGTTTTCAACCATTATTCCGCAAGTTAAATAACAAAGGAAGAACAGCATCTCTCTTTGCTTTATTTACAGGAATTTTCATGTTGACTATGTTTTTCTTCAATGCCAAAGAATCACCGGCTATTTTTTATGCATTATCTGGTCTCACACAGTTTTTTTTCTCTGGATTTAATACCGCAATCTATGCAATTATTCCAGACTGTGTGGAATATGGGGAGTGGAAAACCGGACTTAGAAATGATGGTTTTCAGTATGCATTTATTTCACTTGGAAATAAAGTCGGAATGGCAGTTGGAACAGCACTTTTAGCAGGATTACTTGGAAAATATGGTTATATTGCAAATCAGACACAAAATGCAATTGTACTTTCAATTATGAAACATGCATTTACGACGATTCCAGGTGCACTGTGGATTGTGACTGCGGTTGTATTATTTTTCTACCGGTTAAATAAAAAACGTTATAACGAGATTGTGGAAGAACTGAAAAATGGAAGAAAAAGTTGATATCGTGGCATTGGGAGAATTGCTGATTGATTTTACGGAAGCAGGACACAGTCAGGATGGGAGAAAATTGTTCGAACAGAATCCCGGCGGTGCTCCGGCAAATCTTCTAACCGTTGCAAGCCACTTTGGGTATCGCACATCTTTTTCAATCAGATCTAAGATATTTCCTATTGTTTGAAATAGCTTTTTGTAACAATCTACTTCCATTCCATGCATTAAACATATGGGCTAATTTTCTCTGGTTGGATGGCTTGGAATAGTAAGCGGATATTTTAGGACTGATTTTAGTCTGACCAGTCATCCAGCGGCAAACCAGACCGTTGTCCATTGAAAAATCCTGATTTGCCGGATCATCCATAAAATCTTCAAATAATTCGTATAAAAAATCAGGCTGACTCATTTGATTACTTTCGCTGATATGGTTTTTTAAACAAGTGCTAATAGAAGAAAAATCGCATTGATTCAATAGAAATTCCCCTTTCGTAGTTAAGATTGAGTATATCTATCATAACACGAACGTATATTCGATTTGAGAAAATGCGGATATTTTTAAAGTGATTGTGTCAATTTACAATCAATTTCTATTCAATGTGGTTTTCCAGCAGGTTCTGTAAAATAAGCTCAGATCAAAACAATGACGGGAGGAGCTTATGCAACAGAATATTGAATTTGAGCGGTGCATTGATTTTCTGGTACGGATGATCGATAAGTACGGTAATGAAGTCCTCCGGGACACTTCAAGGGATATTTCAAGGTATGCCGTTTGCCGTTATTACATTGACGGAAAAAAGACGCAGAGGTATAATAAAAAGGAGTTTACGGTCTTTTCACTATTAAAGTGGAGAGAGCGCATGAAATATAAAAGGATGAGGAAAAAATGACAACCAAATACGAATTTAGAGACATTCTTCCAGAGGAGTTAGATCAGGTGATTCAGATCGAGCAGATCTGTTTTCCGCCAAATGAGGCCTGCTCTGCCAAGAGTATGAGAGAACGAGTGGCAAATGCACCAGAGACATTTATGGTTGCAGTGGATAAAGAAACAGGTAAAGTTGCCGGCTTTCTCAATGGGGTGGCAACAGACGAAGCAGTTTTTCGTGATGAATTTTTTACGGATAGTACTCTTCACAATCCGGAAGGAAAGAACGTTATGCTCCTTGGTCTTGACGTTCTTCCAGAGTATCGCCACCAGGGGCTTGCACGTGAAATCATGACACAATATGTGAAAAGAGAACAAAAAAGAGGACGCGAATGCCTGTACCTGACCTGTCTGGATAACAAAGTAGAGATGTACAAAAAAATGGACTACACCGACAACGGAATTTCCGGTTCCGCTTGGGGCGGGGAAGAATGGCATGATATGAGCAGGAAAATCAGATGATCCGGCTTCAGGATATTGCGGATATGGCGGGAGTGAGCAGGACTACCGTATCCAATGTAATAAATGGTAATACGAAAAGAGTTTCCCAGGAAACCATTGATAAAATAACGGCAATCCTGAAAGAACAGAATTATGTTCCGCATATGGGTTCCGTTATGCTGTCCGGACATGGTTCCAGGATCATAGGCGTGGTACTTGGTTTTGCCCAGGCTCATGGAATGTACTCCCTGCAGGACTCCTTTGTAGGAGAACTGGTAGGAACCATTCAGATGGAAGCTGAAATGAAAGGATACTATGTCATGCTGATCGGAGGGGAGAACATCCAGAACGTGGTGGATATTGCTTCCAGATGGAATGTAGAAGGACTGATCATTCTGGGATATAATGATGAAAAATATCGGAAATTGTCCAGAAAGCTGAATAAGAAAATGGTTCTCATAGATGCCTATCCCGCAGGAGAATATTTTTTCCAGAATGTGGGAGTGGATGATTATTCAGGCGGCTATCAGATTGGAAGTTACCTCTGTTCCTGCGGTTTTGACAAAGCTTTGTTTCTTGCAGAAACAGATATTGACAGTGATTACAGCCGTTGGATGGGCTTTAAGCAGGCTATGGAAAAAGAAGGAAAGTTCTGTAGCCGCACTCGTCTGATCGTGATCCCGGGGGAAAGAAACCGCCGTATTCAGAAATATAAAGAACTTCTTCCGCGTTTTCTGCAGGTAAAAGCAGTGGCATTTTCCTCAGATTATGCAGCAATTGAGGCCATGAACTTTTTGTCAGATCATGGAATTAAGGTTCCGGAACAGGTATCTGTTACCGGCTTCGACGACAGTATCTATGCCAGAATGGTCCGTCCAAGACTTACAACAGTTCATCAGGATGTAGGTCAGAAGGCACATTTGGCGTTCAGCCGCCTGCTTCGGATGGTTGCCGGGGAGCAGTTAAAAGAGTTTAATATAAAAAGTCCGGTGTACCTTGTAAAAAGAGATTCTGTGAAAATATGAACAGATCGTTCAAAAGAATTTGAAGAGAAGACAGTCAGGCTATAGAGCCTGTTTGAAAAATCATTCCTGCAATCTGCACGCCCCACTTTGCGGGAGATTTCACCCGAATTCGGTTGCCGTAGCCCGCTACGGCGCCCTCATCCGGGCGAAATCTCCCACAAATTGTGACGCACATCTTGCAGAAAGCCTTTTTCAAACACGCTCTGGAGCCTGACTGTTTTTTTCGTAACAGAAGATTACGTTTGGATTCCCTGTTACATAAAGAAAACAATTTGCATGAAATCTCTGCTATCCGGGGAAATTATAAGACAGGGGGGACAATCTAAGAACTCATGAATCTGCATGATAAAAAAATATACAATATGCACAAAATACAAAATAAAAGTTTGTCTACAATTTAAGTTTCTCGAGAAACCTGTTGATTTTGCTGGAAAGTTACGATATTATGAAGCCACCGAAAGGAAAGCAGGACAGACGTGTCCAGGAAAGCTTTCAATAAACAAGTGCTGCGCAGCCTTCATTGAGTAAAATAATGGAGGAAAGAAAGATGAACAAGAAACTTATTTGCACATTAATGGCAGGTACATTGCTGGTTGGTACAGTTACCGGCTGCGGCAGTTCCTCTGAGGGAGATTCTTCTGCAAAAGGAACAGAACTGGAGCTTTTTTCCAGCAAGGCAGAGAACAAGGATATTCTTCAGAAGCTGGTAGACAAATTTAATGAGACACATGAGGACGTGACAATCAAGATCACAGCTCCGGCAGATGCAGGAACTGTATTAAAGACCAGAATGGCAAAGAATGATATGCCTGATATCGTAGCAATGGGCGGTGACAACAACTATACAGAGGTGGAAAGTGCCGGAATGCTGGTAGACTTAAGCAGCGAAGATTACGTTTCCAACATTCAGGAATCCTACCTTCAGATGGTATATGATGTAAACAAGGACAAAGAAGAGAAGGTATATGGCGTTCCTTATGCAACAAACGCTTCCGGTGTCATTTATAACGTTGACAAATTCAAAGAACATGGCATTGAGATTCCAAAAACATGGGATGAATTCATTGATGTGCTCGAGAAACTTCAGGATGCAGGTGAACAGCCACTTCTTATGACATACAAAGATGCCTGGACAAGTAACTGCCCATGGAACAGTATTGCATCTGACCTTGCTCCGGAGAGCTTCAATGATGACCGTAAAGCCGGCAAGACCACATTCGTTGGAACACACGAGGAAATTGCAGAAAAATATATGAAGCTTCTTGACTATGCTCAGGATGATTTTATGGGACTTACCTATGATGATGGAAATAAAGCTTTTGCAAATGGCGAAGCAGCCATGATCATCAATGGAAACTGGGCAATCAACCAGTACAAAAATGCAAATGCAGATATCAATGTGGATATGTTTGCACTCCCGGCTTCCAATGAGAAATCCCAGAACTATGTAACCTCTGGTGTAGATGTACTTCTTGGTGTATGCAAAGACAGTGCAAATGAAGAAGTGGCAAAAGAATTTGTATCCTTTATGCTTGAGCCGGAAAATGCAAAAATGTACATTGATGATCAGTTTGCTTTCTCAGCTGTAAAAGGTGTAGAGCAGGAGAATGAGACAGTGGCAGGTGTGAAAGAAGATATTGCAGCTGGAAAGGTTGCAAACTTCCCAGATCATTACTATCCATCCGGATTTGATATGTCCGCACTTCTGACCGAAATGTGCCTGAACTACACAAACGGAATGGACAACGAGGAGAACATAAATCAGTTCCTTGCACAGTGCGATGAGAAATATGACATTGCAAATGTAGACTGATCTATGTGACTGATGGAAAATACAGGCGAAAGGTGAAGAACGTGAACTGTCACCTTTTGATCCGTATGAATTGTAAGGCTGCTGGCCACTAAGTGAACAGCAGCCTTGTAAGAAAATAAGGGAGGATTCCATGAAGAATAAAGCCCCACGGAAAAAACCTGCTGTTAACCGGGTTTACTACATTTATGTAGGAATTCTTGCAGTTCTGTTTTTCACTTTCCACACCATTCCATTCTTAAAAGGTGTTATGTACAGTTTTACAGACTGGAGAGGATATGGAGAGTGGAATTTTGTAGGACTTCGAAATTATATCCATATGTTTTCTGATGTGGATACAGGAAATGCATATTTGTTTACATTCAAATTTGCGGTGATCACTACTATTCTGGTAAACGTGATCAGTCTGATCCTGGCCTGTGCATTAAATGCAAAGATCAAGTTTAAAAACACAATCAAAGCTTTTTATTTCCTTCCATATATGCTGGGAAGTCTGATCGTAGGATTTATTTTCAACTATATTTTTGCGAACCTGATTCCACAGCTGGGAAAAGGCCTTGGAATCAAAGCTTTAAGTGTAAATATTCTTGGAACCAATTATGCTATCTGGGGAATTGTTGCGGTATCCTTATGGATCGGATGCGCTTTTAACACCTTGATCTACATTGCAGGACTTCAGTCCATTGACACAGATGTATATGAGGCTGCTGACCTGGATGGAGCGACCGGCTTAAAAAGATTCAGCAAAATCACGTTCCCTCTGCTGGCACCATCTTTTACCATCAATATGGTACTTTCCGCAAAGAGTTATCTGATGGTTTACGATCAGATCATGGCTATGACAGATGGCGGTCCTGGAACCAGCACAACATCTATTGCAGTATTGATCTACAAAAAGGGCTTCGGAGGCGGACAGTTCGCTTATCAGTCAGCCAATGCGGTTATGCTTTTTGTGGTAGTAGTACTGATTTCCGTATTCCAGCTGCGTGTACTTGAGAAGAGGGAGGAAAAATTAGGATGAAACAGAATACAGTGAAAGTAAAAGAGCGTTACAACTGGCCTGTTACGATCCTTCTGATCATTGGAATCGTACTTGTCATCCTGCTGCCTCTTTATATGGCACTGATGATTGCCATCAAGGATCCAACAGATATGAACAACATTCTGGCACTGCCAAGAAAAATCAGACTTCAGAACTTTGCAGATGCCTGGGTAATGACAAATTTTCCAAGAAAGTTTCTTAATACAGCATTTATCACAGTGGTGAATCTGATTTTTACACTGATCACAAACTCTTTTGCCGCTTATGCCATCACAAGAAACCGTAAAAAGAGCAAATTCTTTTCCCTCATGTATTATTACTTTATCAGTGCCATGTTTATACCGTTCCAGGTAATCATGCTTCCGCTGGTTGTGCAGGCAAATGCTTTTCACCTGGATAATATTTTCGGAATTACATTCCTGTACATTATTTTCGGTCTTCCTATGAATACGTTCCTTTATACAGGGGCAGTAAAGGCAATCCCGGAGGCACTTGACGAAGCAGCCATGATTGACGGGGCAAATCCGATTCAGATTTTTTCCAGGATTATTTTCCCGGTTCTGAAGCCTACCACAGCTACAGTAGCGATCCTTTCCTTCATGTGGACCTGGAATGACTTTACCATGCCATTGGTACTGTTAAGTGATGAAAGCCAACAGACACTGCAGCTTGCCCAGTATGTATTTAAAAAACAGTTTTCTGTTGATTATAATCTGGCATTTGCTTCTTATCTGCTTGTTCTGCTTCCAGTGCTGATTGTGTATATTTTCTGTCAGAAATGGATCATGAATGGTGTAGTAGCCGGTGCAGTAAAATAGAGAAAACAAATACGCGCCATGGGAATATTTCACTGCGGTCATGTACCGGGCAAGAATATTCTGTGGGAAAATAAATATAGAATATCAGGAGGACAGCCAGGAAATGAAGAAGAACTGGTGGAAAGAAAGTATTGTATACCAAATCTATCCAAAAAGCTTCAATGACAGCAATGGGGATGGAATTGGTGATATCAGAGGAATTATAGAGAAACTTGATTATCTGAAGGAACTTGGGGTAAATGTTCTGTGGATCTCACCTATGCTGGAGTCCCCACAGGATGACAATGGCTATGATATTTCAGATTATCGCAGAATTTACAAAGATTACGGAACCATGCAGGATTACGAGGAGTTACTTTTTCAGGCGCATGAGCGTGGAATCAAGGTGCTGATGGACCTGGTTGTAAATCATACTTCAGACGAACATCAGTGGTTCCTGGAGAGCAAAAAGTCCAAGGATAATCCGTACCGTGACTATTACATCTGGAAAAATCCGGTAAACGGAAAAGAGCCAAATAACTGGGGCGGTGCATTCGGCGGTTCTGCATGGGAATACGACAATGAGACACAGATGTATTACCTGCACCTGTTTTCCAAAAAACAGCCGGATCTGAACTGGGAAAATGAGAAAGTGCGCCAGGAAGTTTACGATATGATGAAATTCTGGTGTGACAAGGGAATCGACGGCTTCCGTATGGATGTGATCAGTATGATTTCAAAGGATCAGGCTTTCCCGGATGGAGAAGTGAAAAGCGGCCTGTATGGAGATTTCGGTCCATACAGCGTTCACGGTCCGCGGGTCCATGAATTTTTACAGGAAATGAACCGTGAGGTATTGTCTAAATATGATATCATGACAGTTGGGGAAACTTCTGGTGTTACCATTGAAGAGGCACAGAAATATGCCGGGGAAGACAGTGGCGAGCTGAATATGGTGTTCCAGTTTGAACATGTAGAAGATGCTTCCCCGCATGCGGAGTTTGGCAAATGGACCACTGACAGATATGACTTTAAGGCTTTCAAAAAGACGATGATCAAATGGCAGGAGGAACTTCAGGGAAAAGCATGGAACAGTCTTTTCCTGGGAAATCATGATCAGCCAAGAAGCGTTTCCAGATTTGGAAATGACAATCCGGCATACCGAGAGACTTCTGCAAAAATGCTGGCAACCTGTCTTCATATGATGCAGGGAACCCCTTATGTATACCAGGGAGAAGAGCTTGGCATGACAAACGCATATTTCCATAAGCTGGAAGATTATAAGGATATTGAGAGCATTCAGTATTATACAGAGCTGACAGATGCAGGGCTGATGGAGCCGGATTACATGATGAAATGTCTGATGCTCAGAAGCCGTGATAATGCAAGAACACCTATGCAGTGGGACGGTTCAGAAAAAGCAGGTTTTACAGATGGGGAGCCGTGGATTAAAATAAATCCAAACTGTAAAGAAATCAATGCAGCCAGTCAGTTGGATGATCTGGATTCCATTTTCCATTATTATCAGAAACTGATCGCTCTTCGCAAGGAGAAAGATATTATTGTGTACGGTGAGTTTGAACCTCTTTGCCGTGAGGATGATCAGATTTTCGCATATACAAGAAAGCTGGATGAGGAAAGACTTCTTACAGTCTGCAATTTCAGTGAGCAGTCTGCAGAATTTGAAGTTCCTGCAGAATTTGAAGGTTCCCAGTGCCTGATTACAAACCTTGACCGAAAAGTATTTAAGGGTAAAATCGTGCTGAAACCTTATGAGGCATTTGTGTTATATAAATAAACAGGTTACTGGACGAGAAACGGACAGCAGCATAACCAGACTTAAAGGGGCAAAATTTTTTGCCTCTTTTTTGAAAGACGAGGAAGATTGTTATGATCAGAAAATACAGATACGGAGCTCCTTTTGATACGGAGGCAGTAACAGAGAAGATTGAAACAGCGAATGGCGCTTTTCCTTATGGAAAAATCAGCCTGGAAAAGGGCTTTGATTTTACATATGTGATGGATGAGGATGATATTGTTTATGGACTTGGGGAAGCCAACCGCGGCATCAATAAAAGAGGATACTGCTATATCAGCAATTGTACCGATGATCCAAACCATACGGAAGACAAGCGTTCTTTGTATGGTGCCCACAACTTTATCATTGTAAGCGGAAAGACAACATTTGGACTGTTTTTCGACTACCCTTCTGAACTGACCTTTGATATTGGATATACCAGAATGGACACCCTGAAAGTGACATGCGCAGATGCAGATCTGAATGTGTATGTGATTGAAGGTGAATCTGCCTATGATATTGTAAAGCAGTTTCGCCATGTGATCGGACGCAGCTATATTCCCCCGAAATTTGCATTTGGTTTCGGACAGAGCAGATGGGGATATACCACCAAGGAGGATTTTCGCAAGGTGGCAGCAGGATACCGTGAGAATCACATTCCCCTGGACATGATCTACATGGATATTGATTATATGGATTCCTACAAGGACTTTACGTTGAATCCGGAGAATTTCCCTGATTTCCCGGATTTTGTAAAAGAGATGAAAGACCAGGAGCTACGCCTGATCCCTATTATTGATGCTGGTGTAAAAGTGGAAAGCGGCTATGAGGTTTACGAGGAAGGTGTGGAAAAAAGATACTTCTGCCAGCGGGAGGACGGAAGTGATTTTGTGGCAGCCGTATGGCCGGGGGATACTCATTTCCCGGATTTTCTGAACAAGGATGCCAGAAAGTGGTTTGGAGACAAATACAGCTTCCTTATTAGACAGGGGATTGAAGGCTTCTGGAACGATATGAATGAGCCTGCTATTTTCTATTCCTCAGAGGGAATGGAAGAGGCGAAGAAACTTGCCGGAGAGTTTTACCAGGATAAAGAAGGTAAGATCCACATTTGGAAAATGCAGGGCGAGCTAAACGGACTCGCAAACAACCCAGAAGATTACCGCAGATTTTATCATAATGTGGATGGCAAAAAGATCCGTCACGACAAGGTACATAACCTGTTTGGCTACAATATGACAAGAGCAGCAGGCGAAGCATTCGACCGCATTGATCCGGAGAAGCGTTTCCTGATGTTTTCCCGTTCCTCCTATATTGGAATGCACCGTTACGGCGGAATCTGGATGGGAGACAATAAATCCTGGTGGTCACACATTCTTCTGAACCTGAAAATGCTGCCGTCTCTGAATATGTGCGGATTCCTTTACACAGGAGCAGATCTTGGTGGATTTGGTGCGGATGCAACAAGAGACCTGGTGCTTCGCCATATGGCACTTGGGGTATTTACTCCGCTTATGCGTAACCATTCCGCAATCGGAACAAGAGAGCAAGAGTGCTATCAGTTTGAGAATGTTGAGGATTTCCGAAATGTGGTAAATACGAGATACCGCCTTGTTCCGTATCTGTACAGCGAATACATGAAGGCCGCTTTAAACGATGATATGTATTTCAAACCACTTGGCTTTGTTTATCCGGATGATAAGATGGCAATCCGGGTGGAAGACCAGCTGATCCTTGGAAATGAGATTATGATCGCACCGGTTTACGAGCAGAACGCAAGAGGGCGTTATGTTTACCTTCCGGAAGAAATGAAGTTTGTGAAATTTCTGACAGACGGAAGCATTTCTGAGGAGATTCTGGAAAAGGGCGTTCATTATGTGGAGGTTGCCTTAAATGAAGTGCCTCTGTTTATCCGTAGTGGTAAGTGTATTCCGGTTGCAGAGGCTGCGGAGTGTGTGAAGGATATTGATACTTCCAAACTCACTATGCTGGGATATGAAGGCAGCAGTTATACTTTGTACGAGGATGATGGCGTGCATAAGGAGTACGATAAGGCTGAGAATTATAGAAAATTAGAAAAATAACAGAATGAAAAGATCCCTTGAAAGTCTTTGGAAATTTCACGACGAGGTTTAAAAGATTTTTTAAACAGGATCCAGAAGACAGAAAATCGGAGCTGGCCATCAATTGCCAGCTCCGATTTTTTCAGATACCATATCGATAAACCACACAAACAGAATCAATCCCAGCATGATTGCACCAGCTTTTTCCCAGGCATATTGATTCATGGAAAAAATAAGGGGCGCTCCGATTCCGCCTGCGCCTACCAGACCGAGAACGGAAGCTTCACGGATGTTTACATCAAACCGGTAGAGGATGATAGAGGTGAAAACAGGCTTCAGCTGCGGCAGGACACTGTGGCAGATGGCGGGAAGAGGACGGACCCCCATGGCCAGCAGCGCATGATAGGGACGAGGGTCCAGGGCATCTAGTGCTTCTGTAAATCTTTTGGTGAGAAGTCCGATACTGCATACGGCCAATGTCAGCACTCCTGTGAAAGCTCCTGGCCCGGATACCCGGATGAAAATCAGTCCATACACCAGAAAAGGCACCGAACGGATTACCATGATCACCAGGTTAAAAAGAAAGGACACAGGAGCAGGTACGAAACGTTTGGTATTTAGAAAAGCCAGCGGTGCAGATACAATGGCTCCGATTACCGTTCCAATAAAAGCAATGCACACTGTTTCCAGTAAAAGATACCCAAGCCCATCTTTTTCAGCCGAGAAAAAGAAGCTCCAGTCTGGCTGCAGAAAGCCAGCAAACATATTTCGCAAAGTCTGTGGACTGGTTCTGGAAAAATCCGGCAGGGAAAGGGTAAACGTGCAGATCAGAAACAGGGCAGCCAGAAACAGAAGCAGCAGTCTGGCCTGCTCTTTTTTTATTGTGCGCTCTTTTCGTATCAAGGCGGCCAGATACCGACTGAAATATTCAATCACACACACTGTTAGAAACAGCATCAGCAGAATGGTCCCCACTTTGTCATACTCCAACCAGGAAATCTTCTCATTGAGAAGCAGTCCGATACCGCCAGCTCCCACATATCCTAAAATGGAGCTGTGCCGTACATTGGTTTCCAACAGGTAAAGTGCATTGGTGAGAAATCCAGGAATGATCTCTGGTAGAATTCCATGGATATAAGCTACATACTTTGAAACACCCATAGCCCGAAGTGCCTGGTAAGCTTTTACATCGGCGGCACTTGCATCCTCGTAGGTAAGTTTTGTCATAATGGCAAAGGTGTACAAGGTAATGGCAAAAGTACCTGCAAAGGTTCCAAGCCCGAAAAGAAAGGTAGCAGTAAGCGCCAGAATCAAGGCTGGAAAAGAACGGAGAATCTGGATTACAATTCTAAGTATCCGTCGTATTACAGCTGGAAATCCTAAGTTTGCAGCGCCAAAAGGCGAGAGTACAAGGGCAAAAAAGGTGCCAAGTACCGTTCCGGTAACAGACATCTGAATGGTGTAAAAAAGCGGTAGCAGGATCTTCTGAATATAAGAAAAATCTGGCGGGATCATATCCACGACCAGGTCGGTGAGGTGGTTCCTTCGTTTCCAGAAAGTTACAAGGTCACAGTCTGTGAAATTTGCTGCAAGGAAAAACAAAATCAGAAAAGAAATTGGAACAGCAAATTTTGCCACAATGGAATTTTTGCTTGTTTTGTTATCATTCATAAGCGACACCTCGCTTATTCTCTATCTGAGTATCATTTTTGTTATAAATTTGTGTAGTGATAGAATCAGTCAGATCAGCAGTCTTACCGTCAAATACAACCTTGCCATCTTTCAGACCAATAAGTCGGTCGGAGAACTCCTGGGAGAATTCCAGATTATGGCTGTTCATTAAAATGGTGACACCATCAGTCTCATGAATACTCTTCAGCAACTCTAGAATCTGTCTCCCGGTAACTGGATCAAGAGACGCCACCGGTTCATCTGCCAGCAGGATCGCCGGGTGCCGCATAAGTGCTCTTGCAATTGCCACCCTTTGCTTTTGTCCGCCAGACAGATTCTTAATCGGTTCCTCTGCCTTTTCCAGAAGTCCAACCCGATCCAGCAGTTTCAGAGCTTCTTCTTTACGTGTTTTTCCATAAAGTCCAAACACGCCCTGGAAAAATCCCATATCCGGAAGTCCGGCAGTCAGCACATTCTTCAGACAGGTAGAATTCTCCACCAAACAGAAGTCCTGATAAATAGTTGCAATGGATTTTTGCAGTTTACGTTTTTTCCTTCCTTTTAGAGAATCAAAGCGCTTATCATCCAGAAGCACCTGTCCGCCAGTGCACTCCATCATTCCATTGAGAATGCGAAAGAGCGTTGTCTTCCCCGCCCCCGAAGGCCCGATCACCGAGACAAATTCCCCCTGTGAGACGGAGAAATCCACATCTGCCAGGGCTTTTGTGCCATTATGAAATTTTTTTGCGATATGCTGAATCTGTAAATTCATAGATAAAATTGACCTCGTTTAAAACTACTGCCGAGGCAAATAATCTGCCCCGGCAGTTTAAAATATTTTGTAACTATTCAGAAAAGTTGAAGTCTATTCCATAGACTTCAGCAGCTCCTGCGCCTCGCGCTCGCCATCGTAATTGGAGTCATCGCCCCATTCATATCCAACCTGGCTGAACACACTGATAATATCTTTTCCCTCGTCCGTATTCGCAATCTCAATAAAGGAATCTCCAAGCGCCTGGCGGAAATCTTCATCCTGCATAACTTCAGAAGTCTTGCTGTAGGCAATCATATCATTGTAAATCTTATCTGTAACTCCGATCACACCAGTCTGATTTACCATATCATCTGTACCTCCGAAGGTCTCTTTCCATTCCGGTGCGTATTTGGTACGGATGTGGCCATAAGAAACCATCACATCAGCCTGTCCGGAAGCCAGACGTGCAAGAGAGGTTGTATAAGAATCAGATTCTACCGCATTTGCCAGATCACTGATTCCCTTTCCATATTTTTCGTTCAGCCATAAGCTTGGATAAATATAACCGGAAGCTGAAGTTGGTCCCATAATAGCCCAGGTAGCATCGTTCAGATCATCCCAGGTAAGCTCTTCGCCGTTATTTACCTTTTCCAGTAAAGCCTGTCCCTTTTCGCTTGGACCTGCCAGAATAATAGAACGGTAATAGGTAGACATCTCATCGGTGTTTTCTTCGATTGTACCATCATTCCAATCTTTCGGATCATCAGAATCTTTGTTGATTCCATAGCGAAGGGCGGTAAGAAGAACGTCACAGTCATCAGAGAAAAGTACGTAATTTCCGCCTGAAATAAATCCGATATCTGCGCTTCCAGCACTTAAAGCCTGGCCAACAGCGGTGTAGCTTGTACCTACTGTCATGTCCACGTTCTCCACGTCATACCCCTTGGTGAGCAATGTTTCCTTCAGTAAATCTTCCAGCGGCTCGGTAGCAGTGGTGATGGTGTCGGAATCTGCATATGGGGAAAATGCAATCTTCAGAGAATCAATGGTTTTGGTGTCCTCTGCAAAAACAGTGACAGTGCTCCCAACGGTAAGTCCCAGGCATAATGCCAGGGAAAGTGCGGATACAATGTGTTTCTTCATAGTGAAATACCTCCATGCTTTTGTTTGATCATATAATGTGTTACTGTGCATTTGAAATGTTACGCAAAGCGAATCGCTGCGAATAAAACGAGCAGTAACTTTATTTCTGCTGGAAGTCGGTTATAACGAGAAAATTGCCCAATTTCTTACTATAGAATGTTTGAAAAAATTTTCTGCAAAGCTGGGAATAGAGATTACAGCAATGGATTCTCAAATATGCCATGGTGAGAAGGGCTCATTATTCATATAAATAAAAATACATGCCTCCCAGCATGTATCGAAAATGACTTTCGAGCAGATGCTGACAATCCACCTGCAAAAAAAGGTGAACAGGTTTCGGTCGATCCTGACGGGATCCTCTCAACCCGGACTTACGGGCTCCCTCGCAATCTGGTTTTCGTCATCACAAATTCTGACCGCAGCACAAGGGCGCTCCCCCTGGTGCTGCATTCCGTTAACCGGATAAATTGTATCATACCTGCCCTGGAATTACAATAAAAAATTCTGGCATAGCATTTGTAAAAATGTAAAAATGGAGATGGAGATGGAGATGGAGATGGAGATGGAGAAGTTATTGCTTATTCGAAGTTCAATAATATGGAAAAAAAACATGGAAGTTCTCCATCGAAAATAATTGACGTGGTATATGCTTTAGTGAGGGAAAGAAAAATCCCCGTAACAGATCAAATTTAAGGTCTGTTATGGGGATTTATGTGTAGGAATAGTTATAAAAAGTGTAAAACTCTATAATTTCAATCCGTTATTGTGGAAAGCCTGCAATTATTTAATTGCATCCAACGCATTGGAAATATCCGCGATCAGATCCTCTTTATCCTCAAGACCAAGGCTGATACGGATCAGCTCTGCCGGTACGCCAGCTTCAATGAGCTGCTCGTCTGTCATCTGTCTGTGGGTAGAGGTGGCAGGGTTCAGGCAACAGGTTCTTGCATCTGCTACGTGAGTCTCAATTGCGCCAAGCTTTAAGTTCTGCATAAAAGTGGAAGCTGCTTCACGGCCGCCCTTCAGACCGAAGGAAACAACACCGCAGCCGCCGTTTGGCAGATATTTCTTCGCTCTGTCATAGTATTTATTAGATGGAAGTCCAGGGTAATTTACGTAAGCTACCTTCGGATGGCTTTCCAGAAATTCTGCTACAGCCTGTCCGTTCTCCACATGCTTCGGCATGCGTACATGCAAGGACTCCAGTCCAAGATTCAGGATGAAAGCACTATTCGGGGACTGCATGGAACCGAAATCACGCATAAGCTGAGCGGTACATTTCGTGATGAATGCGCCTTCTTTTCCAAATTTCTCAGCATATGTAATTCCGTGATAGCTTTCATCTGGGGTGCAAAGTCCCGGATATCGGTCTTTGTGCGCCATCCAGTCAAAGTGACCGCCATCAATTATAGCACCGCCTAATGCTGCACCATGTCCATCCATGTATTTGGTGGTGGAGTGAGTAACAATGTCAGCACCCCATTCGATGGGGCGGCAGTTTACTGGTGTAGGAAAGGTATTATCTACTACAAGGGGAACCCCATGTTCGTGAGCAACTTTTGCAAAAAGTTCAATATCCAGGACGGTAAGTGCCGGATTCGCAATGGTTTCGCCGAACATAACTTTGGTATTTGGCTTGAAAGCTGCGTTTAATTCTTCTTCTGTAGCATCTGGGGAAACGAAGGTTGCGGTGATTCCCATTTTGGCCATGGTAACAGAGATCAGGTTGAAGGTTCCGCCGTAAATGGAGGAAGAAGCTACAATATGGTCTCCACACTCGCAGATATTGAATAGTGCCATGAAATTAGCTGCCTGTCCGGAAGAAGTAAGCATAGCTGCGGTTCCACCTTCCATTGATGCAAGCTTGGCTGCTACATGGTCGCAGGTGGGATTCTGAAGACGGGAGTAAAAATAGCCCTCAGCCTCAAGGTCGAAAAGCTTTCCCATATCCTCGCTGGTGTCGTATTTGAATGTTGTTGACTGAATAATCGGGATCTGTCTTGGTTCACCATTGCCAGGTTTATATCCAGCCTGAACACATTTTGTTCCCATTCTGTAATTGTTCATGATGTGCCTCCTCATCTGGTAAAATAAGCTCCCTGTGGAGAAGTGTTCACAGAGAGCGTTCACATAGAGATATAGTATCATTTTTTTATAAAAATAGCAACGGCTTGATGCAAATTGTGACGTACATCCTGCAGAACGGGTTACTGTTCACTCCGTTCACAGTAACGCGCTTCGCGATGCACAGAAATCAAGCATTCGCATGATTTCGCGCCGCACTTCTCGGGTTTTCTGTGAACTTTGTTCACAAAAAACATCTCGCGGAACGTTACCAGTGAACAGTAACAGAACGGGTTACTGTGAGCGGTCACTTCTTATTTCGCGAAATATCTTCAATGATCGTGGTATTTATGTCATCTTCATACAGACGCATCTGCACTTGCATAGGTGTGGGATCGTTGGTGAGTTTCATTCTTCCGAAGTGGTTAAAGAAGAACAGGATGCCGAGACCGATACCGATGGAATAGGAGATTTCCAGAACAGTATTGCCGGTTGTGGGCTGTCCGGTGACTTGGGTGTAGATCTGCTCAAATAGAGCGGGGATGTCTACGTCATTGTTAAAGGTCATAATGGAAAAGCCTGCACCGAAAAAGGTGGCGAGGCAGACAAATATGACTTTGCACCATCTTATAACAATATTGACAGTTCCTTCCTTCTGATAGGTGATGATGAAGTTTGGTTCGCCAATATGCGTAATATCAAGATCAGGCTCTTTGAGCTGGATATCATTTATAAGATCCATAACAGAAATCACATACCGGCCTGTCTTGTCCGGATCCAGGTTTGCTACCGGGAGAACCCTTAGGTGATTTAAAATTTTGGAATTGGT
The DNA here is from genome assembly GCF_015668065.1 of Ruminococcus sp. 1001713B170207_170306_F1. NCBI lineage: Bacteria > Bacillati > Bacillota > Clostridia > Eubacteriales > Oscillospiraceae > Ruminococcus > Ruminococcus sp. 1001713B170207_170306_F1. Next base: position 19,460 of record NZ_JADPEX010000027.1, read on the forward strand.
GCAGGATAGCTTGGCAATGTCCTGAAGATAGACATGGGGGTGATGAACCTCCACGTTTTCTTCGGTTTGGATGTATAGTGTGTCACTCATGAAATTCACTCCCATTGTAAAAAATGTTGGTTTCAGGCAAGGATAAAGTACGTTGTTATTCTTTCATTTTCGGTTTAAAAAACCAGCTTGCCAGATAAGAAAAAATCAGGGCTGCAGAGACACCAGCTGCGCAGGCGGTGAAGCCTCCTGTGAAAAGCCCGATGACACCATCTGTGTCGATGGCTTCTTTCAGACCTTTCCATAGTGTATTCCCGAAACCAAGTAATGGCACAGCAGCACCGGCACCGGCGAAATCAATCAGAGGCTGATAAATGCCTATGGCGCCAAGAATAGAGCCGGTGCATACCAGAAGAACCATGACACGTCCAGGCATAAGTTTGGTTTTATCAAGTAAAATCTGGACAAGGGCGCAGATCAGGCCACCTACCCAGAATGCATTAAAATAGTCCATGAAATCATCTCCTCATAGATACAGAAAAAGATAGTTGGTAGAGACAGATTATAATTAATACAGTACGGCTTATAGGACTGCAATTATACAGGAAGTACGCACAATTATTTAGTTTACTGCTTTTGATCTTTTTTTGAAACATGCTCTAATACTACAGCATGTGCAATCCCCGGAATGGAATCTCCCTCATTAAAACTTGTTTTGGAAAGCAATGCTCCTGTAGGAACAAAGAGCACCTTTTTCCAGGTTCCTTTTGCCAGTTCCGGCAGAATATAAGCAGCCAGCACAGATGCACTGCATCCACAACCACTTCCACCAGAATGAGTATCCTGTGTTTCACCATCAAAGATTAAAAGTCCACAGTCCTGATAAATGGACTCTATATCATATCCTTTTTCTTTTAACAGATCCAGCAGGATCCGTTTTCCAACAGCTCCCAGGTCTCCGGTGAAGATTGCATCATAATCATCAGGTGTTCGGTCAAAGTCACAAAAATTCCGGTAAATGGTATCGCAGGCGGCAGGTGCCATGCATCCACCCATGTTCAGAGAATCCTTAAGTCCAAAGTCAATCAGCTTTCCAGTGGTGAGTCCTGTTATTTGGACACATCCTTCTGCTGAAATTAGCGGATCAGTCTTTTCCGGAATTTCCGGAAGAGGCAAAGTTCCGGAGAGAACACAGGCACCGCTCCCGGTAACCGTCCACGTGGCTGAGAGAGGACGCTGGTTTCCGTAAGCCAGAGGAAATCGGAATTCTTTTTCTGCGCTGGCAAAATGGCTGGAAGTGGCACAGAGAATATGTTCTCCGTATCCGGCTGCAACAGACATGGCGCCAAGAGAGAGGGATTCCCCTATGGTGGAGCATGCACCGAAAAGTCCGTAAAATGGGATTCCCATTCCGGCAATTCCAAAGGAAGAGGCGGTAGTCTGAGCCAGAAGATCACCTGCGAAGGTCATGCGGATATCCCCTGGAGTAAGTCCGGCTTTTCCAAGGGCCAATGCGGCTGCTTCTTTTTGCATGGTGCTTTCCGCAGCTTCCCAGGTAGCCTCTCCAAACATAGGTTCTTCGCAGACCAGATCAAATTTGCTTCCAAGAGGTCCTTCCCCTTCCTTTTTTCCAACTACAGAAGCACAGCTTACAACGTAAACCGGATTCTGAAAGCTCATACTGGCAGAACCGGTAAGTCTGGCTGGTGTCTGTGGATTCATGAAATCACCTCCATTATTTTCAGAAGATAGTAGATCACTCCGGCAATCCAGGAACTCATGATTCCGTAAAGGATTACAGGACCTGCAATGGTGAAAATCTTGCAGCCGATTCCAAAGACCTGACCCTCCGTTTTATATTCAATGGCAGGGGCGGCTACGGAATTAGCAAAACCGGTGATTGGAACCAGACTTCCCGCTCCGCCAAATTTTCCAATCTTTGGATAAATATTAAATCCAGTAAGAATAACACTGATGAAAACCAGGGTAACAGAACACCAGGTACCGGCCATATCCTGGTCTAATCCTCTGGATTTTGCAAAATTTGTTATAATCTGCCCAACGACACAGATTACACCGCCTGTGAGAAAAGCCTTTGCCATGTTCATGGGAAGACTGTGGGTAGGGGTGATCTGTTTTACATAGTCGGCGTATTGTTTCTGCTTTGCTTTTGGTATGGAACTGTTCATAAATGCCTCCTGTAGCTATGATGAATGGAATTGCTTGCTTAGAGTACAGTAACCTTTTGGTTTCTATTATTATGTGAAAAAATATGTAAAATATACTTTCTTTTTAGCTGAATTTATACTATCATGATAGTATTGTTATAGTTATTACGGAAGATGATGCTATTGCTCATAAACAGAATGACAGTAGCCTCATATTATAAACCGAAGAAGAGAGGTACCTTATGGGAAAATATTTTATAGGGAAGGGAGTACAGCTCCTTACAGAGGAAACTGAGAATAAGATCAGAATCTATAAGCTGGGACTGCTTCAGCCGGAATTTGGACATATGCCATGCATCAGTGGGAATGCATTCACTTTTCTATTGGCAGAAGAAGGAGAAATACAGTGTCAGATAAATCAGGAAAAAGTAGATCTGGAAGCTGGCGAGGCGTTATTTATCAATGCAGGACAGTCCTATCGTCTGGTCAGAAGTGAGAAGGAAAGCAGCAGTTTTTATATAATTGAGGTGGCTGGAGAGTATCTGGCAGCTGGAGATGAGAGCCTTCAGAATAAATATATTTCACCGGTTGCAGAAGCAGAATCCTTCGCTTATTGCAGGTTTATGCCGTCAGCTGAGGAAGATACAGATGAAGACATTCTTCTTCAGGCACTTCTCGCCGCTGCGCAGACAGCAGAAGGCAGGGATATGGCCTATGAACTGGATATGAAGAGCTGGCTGTTCACTGCATGGGGAAGTCTTTATAAGAAATTTGCCCAGCCGCGTCCGGAATGTAAGAATGCAGTGATCAGAGAACGGGTGAAACTGAATCGTATGACAGGATATCTCACTGAGCATTGTAACGAGAAACTGACTCTTTCTGCTATGGCAGAAGCATGTCAGGTAAGCACTGGTGATTTTTGCCGTTTCTTTAAGAAACATATGGAGATGACTCCATTCGAATATTTGCAGAAATGCAGAATTTGGAACAGTATGGATGCAGTTCTGGAGAAGACAGCTTCCATGGGAGATATTGCAGTGGAAAATGGTTTTGCAGGAGCAAGCTATTTTTCAGAGACTTTCCGAAAAGAGATGGGCTGTTCTCCTGCAGATTATCGGAAATGGTACCGTGACCTGTCAGATGAATGTCCGATAATCACCGGAGAAAATAAAGAAGAAAGCGCCAAGGTGTCAAAGAAGGATAAAAAAGGAAAGTCTGGTAAAAACGTTCCTTCTTATTTATTATAGAAAATTAGCTGCGTTGATTTTTTTACGCAATTCAGGGAAACCACCGTTTATAAAAATAATACAAAGATCCCAAAGCTTTTCCGAAGGCCACTGCGATCACGACCCATCGGATTCCATTGGTCAGTTTGATCCTTCTGGAAAAGATGGGGAAAACATCTGCCATCTCAGCAAGTGCCATGATCCATCCGCCCAGGAAGATACCGGAAAAAAGTCCATAAAGGAGCAGAGTAAAGGTTCCGCCTGGAATGTGCCAGCCATAGAGGAAAAAAAGATTACCACATACAATGCCAAGAAGCGTAATATCTTCATATAACAATATATGTTTTCCTGTATGAGTGATACCGGCATAGCGGGGAACGATGGAAAGACCGATAAGCAGGCCAACTACACCGCCTGCGATGATGATTCCAGAGCAGAAGCCAACTATGGATAGGAAAATTTGCTGGAGCATGGGTGAGATCTCCTTTCACGAAACGAACCTGTCGCTGAGAAAAGTTTGTTGTTTTGCAACTGTCATAACAACATTTAGTATGGAAAGAATCTTGGAAAATATGCGTTTTTTCTGTACATTTGTGAAGTTAAATAGTATAATAAAACGATGCGGCAATGGAAAGAATAGGATTGGCGCAGATATCATTTGATAGAAAAGTTGAGTATAGAAAGATAGAGGATGTAAATCTGTGAATGTAAATTTAAAACAGCGGTTCCAGGAAATTCTGGAAGATAACCGGATACTGGAAGCGGAGCTTATGAGCAGGCATACTACATTCCGAATTGGCGGTCCGGCAGATTTCTTTCTGGTACCGGAGAATGCTGATGAGATTAAGAAAATCATAGCTGTTTGTAAGGAAAAAAATGTTCCGTATTTTATTCTTGGAAATGGAAGCAATCTTCTTGTAAGCGACAAGGGCTATCAGGGAGTAGTAGTGCAGCTGTATAGAAACTTTGGACAGATCAGAGTTGAAGACAGCAGGATCCATGCCCAGGCAGGAGCTCTTTTATCTGGAATTGCTGCAGCTGCAAGAGAGGCATCGCTGACTGGCTTTGAGTTTGCAGGGGGAATTCCGGGAACCTTAGGCGGCGCTGTGGTGATGAATGCAGGAGCGTATGGCGGAGAAATGAAGGATGTTCTGAAAGAAGTCACGGTTCTTACTCCAGAGGGCGGAGTCCTGACCTTGCAGGCAGATGAACTTCACATGGGTTATCGAACCAGTGTGATAAAAGAAGCAGGCTATATTGTTCTGGAAGCTGTCATTTCTCTTGAAAAGGGTGATCAGGAGGAGATTCGCAGCCGTATGCAGGAGCTAGCAGGGATGCGAACCAGCAAGCAGCCACTTTCTTATCCAAGTGCAGGAAGCACTTTCAAACGGCCAGAGGGCTATTTTGCAGGCAAACTGATCATGGACAGCGGATTGCGAGGCTATCAGGTAGGCGGTGCCCAGGTTTCTGAGAAGCATTGCGGTTTCGTGATCAATACAGGAAATGCCACAGCGAAAGATGTTACCACGTTGATGTCTGATGTTCAAAGAATTGTTATGGAGAAATTTGGTGTGAAGCTTGAACCAGAGGTGAAGTTTCTGGGAGAATTCTAGAGCCATGAAGAATCCTTTGGAATGGATTTAAGATACATAAGAGGCAGAAGAGTCCGTTTTACTGCTACTGGTCAGGCCGTGAGCAGTGACACTGTTTTGCCCGGCAGGAGATAAATTATGCGATTTGTAATTGTTACAGGCGTTTCCGGCGCAGGTAAGTCTACTGTGCTGAAAATGCTGGAGGATGCCCACTATTTTTGTGTGGACAATCTTCCTATTCCATTGGTGGAGAAATTTGCTTCCCTGATGCTGGAAGTACATGAAGAAGGAGTCCAGAATGCGGCTCTTGGTATTGATGCCAGAAGCGGTCACTCTCTGGAAGAACTGGCACAGGTTCTGGATCATATGAAAGAAGCTGGATATGATTTTGAGATTCTTTTTATGGATGCAGAAGATTCCGTGCTGGTAAAGCGTTATAAGGAAACCAGACGCAGCCATCCGCTTGCCAGTAACGGCAGGGTAGATGACGGAATCCGTCTGGAACGCCAGAAAATGGATTTTCTTCGTAAGAGAGCTGATTATATTATTGATACCAGTCACCTTCTTACAAGGGAGCTGCGCCAGGAAATTGAGAAGATTTTTGTAAATAATGAAAAATTCTGTAATATGATGGTCACGGTTCTGTCTTTTGGATTTAAGTATGGAATTCCGGCAGATGCAGACCTGGTATTCGATGTGCGTTTTCTTCCGAATCCATATTATGAGGATGAATTACGTCCCCTTACCGGTATGGATGAGAGCGTGTTTAATTATGTAATGGATAATGAGACCGCAAGGATTTTTGCAAATAAACTGGAAGATATGGTGGAGTTCCTGATTCCTAAGTATGCACAGGAAGGTAAAACAAGCCTTGTAATTGCAGTTGGCTGCACAGGGGGCAAGCACCGTTCTGTTACCATTGCAAGGGAGTTGTACAGCCGGATTGCCAGAAATGGTGAATATGGTTTTCGATTGGAGCACAGAGATGTGGATAAAGATCGCCTATTGAAAAAATAGAAAGAGGAGATCGTGGAATGTCTTTTTCAGGGATGGTGAAAGAAGAACTTTCCAGGCATATCGGCTCCGGAAGACACTGCAGGATTGCGGAACTGGCTGCAATCTTTACTTTCTGCGGCAGCCTGGAGGCTGGAACTGATGGGAGAAAATCCCTGCGTATCCAGACAGAAAATGAGGCACTTTCAAGAAAAGGCTTTACATTATTGCAAAAAACATTTAATATAGAGACAGATGTATCAAATTCCCGGATTGACCGTTTCAGAAAGGGAAATCTTTATTGTATTTCCATTATTGATCAGTTTTTAGTAAAGGAAATACTGGATTCTGCCAAGCTGGAATTTTCGGGAGTGAGCGGAGGGATGCCACTTGTATCCAATTCTATTGTATATCAGAGGGATTGCTGCAAAAGGGCGTTTGTACGCGGTGCTTTTCTCTCGGCAGGTTCGATCAGTGATCCTCAGAAGGGATACCATTTCGAAATTGTATGTCCCAGCCAGGAGATCAGCGGGCAGCTGCAGGAAATTATTCACAGCTTTCATATAGATGCCAAGATGGTTCTGCGTAAGAAGTCTTATGTACTCTATGTGAAGGAAGGGGCGCAGATTGTAGACATGCTTGCTATTATGGAAGCAAATGTAGCTCTTATGGATCTGGAGAATATCCGTATCCTGAAAGAGATGCGCAATTCTGTGAATCGGAAGGTAAACTGTGAGACTGCTAATATAAATAAGACGGTTAATGCAGCAGTGAAGCAGATCGAGGATATCAGACTTCTTGAGGAAAAGGTGGGCCTGGAGAGTCTGAATGAAGGACTTGAAGAGATCGCCAGATTGCGGCTGCAGTATCCGGAAGCAACACTTAAAGAACTAGGATTGATGTTGAACCCACAGGTTGGAAAGTCTGGAGTAAATCACCGGCTTCGTAAATTAAGCCTGCTTGCAGATGACCTGAGGGAAAACAAGGAGGAGTTATTATGATTAAAAAACCAATCACCATTCACCTGTCCACAGGGCTTGAAGCCAGACCCGTTGCACAGCTGGTACAGGTGGCAAGTCAGTTCAACAGTGAAATCTACGTAGAAGTAGGTAAGAAGAAAGTGAATGCCAAGAGTATTATGGGTATGATGACACTGGGACTTGACGCCGGTGAGGAGATTACACTTTCTGCTAATGGTGAAGATGAAGAAGCTGCGATGAGCAGTATTGAACAGTATCTGAGCAACCAGTAAAGGCTGCCGTAAAAAGTGAGGATGGTTACCAATGTCTAAGTTTTTAAAATTTATAGTACATTTTGTTGTAATATGTACCATACTTTGTGTGGTTGCATTAGCGGTTCCTCCATTCTTTGGAGTGACGACTGAAATCAGAGACGACTCCACAGTCAAGTCAAATCTGGCAATGGGATCTGTTACATATGCAATTTCGGTTAAAACCGAAGAAGCAGCTCTGGGTACACCGATCCTTGTAAATGATGAGAATGCAGTGTATCGTTATACACTGGCCAGCGCTGATGTCGCAAATGGTACAGGTACTGCTATGGATCCAACTGTTTCTCAGGGACAGCCGATTAATGTGGCAATTGGAAGCTACCTTCCGAAAATTGTTGTAACAATTCCGTTTATCGGATATCTGATGGCAGCTACCAAGAGTATTGAGGGGCTGATTGTTCTTGGACTTACCGTTCTGTTTCTGATTATTCTTTATGTAATCGCAGAACTCTGGAAAAAAGATCAGGATGATTATGACGACTATCCGGAGGATACAGAACCAGGATACGTGAAGAGCCGTAAAGAGCTGAAGAAAGAAGAAAAGCGTAAAGAGCGTGAGTACCGTGATGAAGAGCGTGAGATCAAAGCACAGGGCAAGCGCAGCAAGAAAGAGAAGCGTAAGATCCGTACCGGTGGCTTTGTGGATGAAATCGATGAAGACGATTTTGATGTAGAGGAAGAGGAAGCGCCACAAAGAGCTGTACAGAGTGCTACAAGTGAAGCACATGAACTTCTGAAGAAAGAAGTAGCAGCAGCTACCGCAAAGGACTCCAAACCAGTCAGGAAGTCTGCTAAGCCTGCAACACAGACTAAGAAGGCAGCACCGAAGAAGAAAGCAGCTCCGGAGATTCATGAGGAAGAAGAGGATAAACCAGTGGAGATCAAGAAACTGGCAATCCCAAGATATTCACCGGCGCAGCTTGCTGCGAAAGCAAAGAAAGAAGGAGATGCTCCTGACATTGTGAAGGATGAGATAACAAAGGTTACTTTGTTTGATTATTCTGATATCTTTGCTGACGAAGATGAGGACGAAGATGAATACTATGATGATGAAGATTGATTCATTATTATAATAGGAAAGAAGAGGCATTCGATGATGATGCCTCTTCTCTTTTTTTATTAAGGAAAAGACAATGACTTCGCGAGGCTTTAGAACCACTGTTAATGAAAGCTGATTGACAGTTGCCAGCAGGAGTATAACGGACAACTATTAGAAGCACTATATAATAGGAAGAAAGAAAAAACTGGAATATACACACTCACATCTTGCAGAAAGCCTTTTTCAGATACACCCTAGATTGTATTTAAAATAATACAAAAAAACATCTGGATTTTTTGAAAAAAACACTTGCAATTTTTAAAACCTTTGTGTATACTAATAACTGCTGTGACATGATAGCAATGAAGCGCGAGGTTGCCGCCGAGTAAGGCGGGTTTTCCGTGGAGCGAATGTCAAGTTAGGAAACTGACGACAAGTCACTGTACAAGTTCAATAGCCATCTTGGGATGGGACGTGTGAGAGAATGTCCGTAGCAGGAAGATGTTTTAGGACACACACGGAGATGTGTACAGTCGCCGCTTGTCGTACTGATAGTGAGTACGAATAGGAGGAGACTTTTTTTATGGCAAATCAGGTAATGAGAATCACATTAAAAGCTTACGATCATCAGTTAGTGGATGCATCTGCTGCAAAGATCATCGACACTGTTAAGAAGAATGGTGCAACAGTTAGCGGACCGGTTCCGCTTCCAACTAAGAAGGAAGTTGTTACAATCTTAAGAGCTGTTCACAAATATAAAGATTCCAGAGAACAGTTTGAGCAGAGAACACATAAGAGACTGATTGATATCATTGCTCCGACCCAGAAGACAGTTGATGCACTGTCCAGACTGGAAATGCCTGCTGGTGTTCATATCGACATCAAGATGAAGGCAAAATAATTAATCTTGTAAATGCATAAGCATTTAGCTATTTATTATATGATTACCCGAAAGGGCAATCCGCTATAGGAGGAAGAAAGATGAAGAAAGCTATTTTAGCTACCAAAGTCGGAATGACTCAGATCTTCAACGAAGATGGAATGTTAATTCCGGTAACCGTTTTACAGGCTGGTCCATGTGTCGTAACTCAGGTTAAAACAGATGAGAACGACGGATATACAGCAGTTCAGGTTGGCTTCGGCGACATCAGAGAGAAACTGGTGAACAAACCGGAAACAGGCCACTTTGCAAAAGCAGGCGTTGCAGTTAAGAGATTCGTTAAAGAATTCCGTTTTGAGAACGCTGCTGAATATGAGGTAGGACAGGAAATTAAAGCTGATATCTTTGCAGCTGGAGATCACATCGATGCAACAGCAGTTTCAAAAGGTAAAGGCTTCCAGGGCGCAATCAAGAGACATGGACAGTCCAGAGGACCTATGGCTCACGGCTCCAAATATCATCGTCATGCAGGTTCCAATGGTGCTTGTTCTGATCCGAGCAAGGTATTCAAAGGAAAACACATGCCAGGTCATATGGGAAGCGAGCAGGTAACTGTTCAGAATCTTGAGATCGTACGCGTAGATACAGAGAATAACTTACTGTTAGTTAAAGGTGCTGTTCCAGGACCTAAGAAATCCTTGGTTACAATCAAAGAGACAGTAAAGTCCTTATAATAAGAAAGGAGGAGCACACAAATGGCAAACGTAACTGTTTATAATATGGAAGGCAATGAAGTTGGAACAATGGAGCTGAACGATGCAGTATTTGGCGTTGAAGTCAATGAGCATCTTGTTCACCTTGCTGTTGTTCGTCAGCTTGCAAATAAACGCCAGGGTACTCAGAAAGCGAAAACTCGTTCTGAAGTAAGCGGTGGCGGAAGAAAACCTTGGAGACAGAAAGGAACCGGTCATGCTAGACAGGGATCTATCCGTGCTGCACAGTGGACAGGCGGCGGAATTATTTTCGCACCAACTCCAAGAGATTATGAAGTAAAAATGAACAAAAAAGAAAGAAGAGCAGCTCTTAAATCCGCTCTGACTTCCAAAGTTCAGGACAATAAATTCGTAGTTGTTGATAGCCTTGCACTTGCTGATGCAAAGACAAAAGAAATGCAGAAGGTCCTTACAAACCTGAAAGCAGAGAAAGCTCTTATTGTAACAGCACAGGAAGACAAGAACGTAATCCTTTCTGCAAGAAATATCGAGAACGTACAGACTGTAGCTGCTAACGGCATCAACGTATATGATGTTATGAGCCACGGTACTGTAGTAGTAACTAAAGACGCTGTAGCATCCATCGAGGAGGTATACGCATAATGGCAGATATTAAATATTACGACGTGATCAAAAGACCAGTGATCACTGAAAAATCCATGGCTGCTATGGGTGAGAAGAAATATACTTTCCTTGTTCATCCGGAAGCAAACAAAGCTCAGATCAAAGAAGCAGTTGAGAAAATGTTCGATGGAACAAAAGTTAAAAGCGTAAATACCATGAATCTTGATGGTAAGAAAAAACGCCGTGGAATGGTAGTTGGAAAAACTGCTAAATCCAAAAAAGCTATCGTAGCCCTTACAGAGGACAGCAAAGACATCGAGATCTTCGAGGGTCTTTAATTGATAGCTTGCGATTCGTACGAGTGCACCTCGGAAGCTTTGCTTCCTCGGTCGCGTTACACGCTTTCAAGTCTTCATAAGAATCCGGTCTTACATGCAAGCATGACGACCTGCTTCTTCTGAATCCTTGGCACTCTGAATATCGCGAATATACGCATTCAAAAGCGTGAGAACAAATTTGAAAGGAGAAAAGAAATGGGAATCAAAAGTTATAACCCATATACCCCGTCTAGAAGACATATGACTGGTTCCGACTTCTCTGAGATTACGAAAGCAACACCAGAGAAATCCCTTACCGTGTCTTTAAAGAAAAACGCTGGACGTAACAACCAGGGTAAGATCACTGTAAGACATCAGGGAGGCGGAAGCCGTAGAAAATATAGAATCATCGACTTCAAGAGAAGAAAAGATGGAATCCCGGCAGTAGTTAAATCTGTTGAGTATGATCCGAACAGAACAGCAAACATCGCACTTATCTGCTATGCAGATGGCGAGAAAGCATACATTCTTGCTCCGGAAGGACTTAAAGTTGGACAGAAAGTTATGAACGGACCGGAAGCTGAAATCCGTGTAGGTAACTGCTTACCGTTAGAGCTTATCCCGGTTGGTACTATGGTTCATAACATTGAGCTTCACCCAGGAAAGGGCGGACAGATGGTTCGTTCCGCTGGTAATGGTGCTCAGCTTATGGCTAAAGAAGGCAAATACGCTACACTTCGTCTCCCATCTGGTGAGATGAGAATGGTTCCGATCATCTGCCGTGCTACAGTAGGTATTATCGGAAATGGTGATCACAACCTGATCAACATCGGTAAAGCTGGTCGTAAGCGTCACATGGGAATCAGACCTACAGTTCGCGGTTCTGTTATGAACCCGAATGACCATCCACATGGTGGTGGAGAGGGCCGCGCTCCGGTTGGACGTCCAGGTCCGTGTACACCTTGGGGCAAACCTGCTCTTGGTCTGAAGACAAGAAAGAAAAACAAAGCGTCCAACAAGCTCATCGTAAGAAGACGCGATGGAAAAGCTTTAAGCAAATAATAAGGAGGATTAAGAATGTCTCGTTCACTGAAAAAAGGACCTTTTGCAGATCAGAGCTTACTTAAAAAAGTAGATGCATTAAACGCTGCAAATGATAAATCCGTAATCAAAACTTGGTCACGCCGTTCCACAATCTTCCCGTCTTTTGTTGGACATACAATCGCTGTCCATGACGGAAGAAAACATGTGCCGGTATATATTACTGAGGATATGGTTGGTCACAAACTTGGTGAGTTTGTTGCTACCAGAACCTACAGAGGACACGGAAAAGACGAAAAGAAATCCGGTGTTCGCTAGTTAGTACTTTTCACCAGGCTGCCTGATCGCAAGAAGCGGTCCGGGCAACCCAGGTGTTTACCTGAATATTGAATATGACGAAAGGAGGCACTTTAAAATGGCAAAAGGACATAGAAGCCAGATTAAGAGAGCCAGAAATGAGAATAATAGAGAGACAAGACCGTCTGCAAAATTATCTTATGCAAGAATTTCTGTTCAGAAAGCCTGCTACGTTTTAGATGCAATCCGTGGCAAAGATGTGCAGACAGCACTTGGTATCCTGACATACAACCCAAGATACGCTTCCAGCGTAATCAAAAAGTTACTGGAATCAGCTATTGCTAACGCTGAGAACAATAACGGAATGAACGCAGACAATCTCGTCGTTGCAGCCTGCTATGCAAATAAAGGACCTACAATGAAGAGAATCCAGCCAAGAGCACAGGGTAGAGCTTACAGAATCGAGAAGAGAACAAGCCATATTACCATCGTGCTGGATGAGAAATAAGGAGGATAGACATGGGACAGAAAGTTAACCCACATGGCCTTAGAGTCGGTGTTATCAAGGATTGGGATTCAAGATGGTATGCAGAGAGCGATTTCGCAGACTATCTGGTAGAGGACTACAACATCAGAACATTCCTCAAAAAGAAATTATACAGCGCAGGTGTTTCCAAGATCGAGATCGAGAGAGCATCTGACAGAGTCAAAGTTATCATTTACACAGCTAAACCTGGTATCGTAATCGGTAAAGGCGGCGCTGAGATCGAGAAAGTGAAAGCTGAACTTGCTAAATACACAGACAAGAAGCTTATCGTTGATATCAAAGAAGTTAAGAGACCAGACAGAGACGCTCAGCTTGTTGCAGAGAACATCGCTCTTCAGCTGGAGAACCGTATCTCCTTCAGACGTGCTATGAAATCTACAATGCAGCGTACAATGAAATCTGGAGCAAAGGGAATCAAAACATCCGTATCCGGACGTCTTGGTGGAGCTGATATGGCTCGTACAGAGTTCTACAGCGATGGAACTATTCCGCTTCAGACACTTCGTGCAGACATCGATTATGGTTTCGCAGAAGCAGACACCACATATGGCAAAGTTGGTGTAAAGGCATGGATCTACAATGGTGAGATTCTTCCAACTAAAGGAACTAAGGAAGGGAGCGATAAATAATGTTAATGCCAAAAAGAGTTAAACGTCGTAAACAATTCCGTGGCTCCATGAGAGGAAAAGCCCTTAGAGGTAATCAGATCAATTATGGTGAATTCGGTCTTGTTGCTACCGAGCCTTGCTGGATCAAATCTAATCAGATCGAGGCAGCCCGTGTTGCTATGACCCGTTATATCAAACGTGGTGGTAAGGTTTGGATCAAGATTTTCCCAGATAAACCAGTAACAGCAAAACCAGCAGAAACTCGTATGGGTTCCGGAAAAGGTGCCCTGGAATACTGGGTAGCAGTTGTTAAACCAGGACGTGTTATGTTTGAGATCGCAGGCGTTTCAGAAGAAATCGCTCGTGAGGCATTACGTCTTGCAATGCACAAGTTACCATGTAAATGCAAAATAGTTTCTCGTGCAGAGTTAGAAGGCGGTGATAACAGTGAAAATTAATAAATTCGTAGAAGATTTACAGGCAAAATCAGCTGCAGAATTAAACGAAGAATTAGTAGCTGCTAAGAAAGAACTTTTCAATCTGAGATTTCAGAATGCAACCAATCAATTAGACAATACAGGACGAATCAAAGAGGTTCGCAGAAATATTGCCAGAATCCAGACAGTGATCACTGCGAAAGCTAACGCTTCCAAATAGTGAATTTAGGAGGACATAATCGTGGAAAGAAATCTGAGAAAAACCCGCGTGGGTAAGGTTGTCAGCAATAAGATGGATAAGACCATCGTAGTTGCAATTGAAGACCATGTAAAACATCCTCTTTACAAGAAAATCGTGAAGAGAACATATAAATTAAAAGCTCATGACGAAAACAATGAGTGCAACATCGGTGATACCGTAAAAGTTATGGAGACCAGACCGCTGTCCAAAGACAAGAGATGGAGACTGGTTGAAGTAGTAGAGAGAGTTAAATAAGGAGGATAACCAGTATGATTCAGCAGGAAACAAGACTGAAAGTTGCCGACAACACTGGTGCAAAAGAAATCCTTTGTATCCGTGTTATGGGTGGCTCTACAAGAAGATATGCAAACATCGGCGATACAATCGTTGCTACTGTTAAAGATGCAACACCAGGCGGCGTTGTTAAAAAAGGTGACGTAGTAAAGGCTGTTGTAGTTAGATCCAAAAAAGGCGCTCGTCGTAAAGACGGATCCTATATCCGTTTCGATGAAAATGCTGCCGTAATCATTAAAGACGACTTAACTCCGAGAGGAACACGTATCTTTGGACCAGTTGCCAGAGAGCTTCGTGAGAAAAAATTCATGAAGATCGTTTCCTTAGCTCCGGAAGTATTATAGGAGGGTGCCTAATGTCAGCTATGAAGATTAAAAAAGGTGATACTGTTACAGTAATCGCTGGTAAAGATAAAGGCAAAGAAGGCAAAGTCCTTGCCGTTAACGTAAAAGACAATACCGTATTAGTAGAGAACGTTAATATGGTTACAAAACACACCAAACCATCAGCTGCAAACCAGAATGGTGGAATCATCACAAAAGAAGCTCCGCTTCACATCTCCAACGTAATGCTTATGGCAGATGGAAAAGCAACAAGAGTTGGCTTTAAGATGGATGGTGACAAAAAAGTCCGCGTTGCCAAAGCAACAGGTAAGGTTATCGATTAATTGAGAGAGGAGGCAGACATAAGTGAGTAGATTAAAAGAACTTTATACTAATGAGATCATGGATGCCATGACCAAAAAATTCGGATATAAAAACGTTATGCAAGTGCCAAAACTCGACAAGATCGTAATTAACATGGGTGTTGGTGAAGCAAAAGAGAACGCTAAGCTTCTTGATGCAGCTATTGCAGATATGGAGCTGATCACAGGACAGAAAGCTATCGCAACAAAAGCTAAAAAATCTGTTGCTAACTTCAAAATCAGAGAGGGAATGCCGATCGGATGTAAAGTAACATTAAGAGGCGAGAAGATGTATGAGTTCGCTGATCGTCTGATCAACCTGGCACTTCCACGTGTACGTGACTTCCGTGGCGTTAATCCTAACGCATTCGATGGAAGAGGAAACTACGCTCTTGGTATCAAAGAGCAGCTTATCTTCCCAGAAGTTGAGTACGATAAAGTTGACAAAGTAAGAGGTATGGACATTATCTTCGTTACAACAGCAAATACTGATGAGGAAGCTCGTGAGTTACTGAAGCTGTTCAACATGCCTTTTGCGAAATAAGTAGAGGAACATTCCAAAGTTGACCGCCGGCTCCTTGCCGGGGTCAGCAGATCTGATATAGGAGGAACGATTCATGGCTAAGACAGCAATGAAAATCAAACAGCAGCGTCCAGCTAAATTTTCTACAAGAGAATATAGCCGTTGCAGAATTTGTGGACGTCCACATGCATATTTAAGAAAATACGGAATCTGCAGAATCTGCTTCCGTGAGTTAGCTTACAAAGGACAGATCCCGGGAGTTAAGAAAGCTTCCTGGTAAGCCGAAGCTGAAAGTCGCTTAATGAATGTAAGCCGTAAGGCGAACATGAATTTCGTGCAAAGTCCATCCCAAACCTTAACGAGTGCAAGCCGCAAGGTGCAGTACCAGTTCAGCACGGGATGATGTTACACAGGTAACACGTAAATTTATATAAATATACTATGACATGTAAAGTCTGAATATGAGGAGGAAACTAACATGACAATGAGCGATCCAATCGCAGACATGCTTACAAGAATTCGTAATGCAAACACTGCAAAACACGACACAGTAGATGTACCAGCATCCAAGATGAAAATTGCAATTGCAAACATCCTTGTTGATGAGGGATACATTGCAAAATACGATTTAGTTGAAGATGGTGTTGCTAAAAACATCCATATCACACTGAAATATGGCGAAGACAAAAACGAGAAGATCATCACAGGTTTAAAGAGAATCTCTAAACCGGGTCTTCGTGTTTATGCTGGTAAGGAAGAGCTTCCGAAGGTTCTTGGAGGACTTGGAATCGCAATCCTTTCCACTAATAAAGGTGTTATCACCGATAAAGAAGCTCGTAAACTTCAGGTAGGCGGCGAGGTTCTTGCATTTGTATGGTAAGCTTCGGCTCCATTCATTCAAGAAGTAGACGAAACACTGAAAACAGAGAGGTTGCGAAAACCTCTCCGATAATCTAAGTAAGGAGGACACATAGTATGTCACGTATCGGTAGACTTCCGGTTGCTATTCCGGCAGGAGTTGAAGTATCTGTTGCAGAAGGAAACGTAGTAACCGTAAAAGGACCAAAAGGAACACTTGAGAGAGCGCTTCCAACAGAGATGGAAATCAAAGTTGAAGATGGTCATGTAGTTGTTGCAAGACCAAACGACTTAAAGAAAATGAAATCCCTTCACGGCTTAACAAGAAGCCTTATCCACAACATGGTTGTTGGTGTAAGCGAAGGATACACCAAGACTCTTGAAGTTAACGGTGTTGGTTATAGAGCCGCTAAGCAGGGCAAGAAGCTTACTTTAAACCTTGGATATTCTCACCCGGTAGAAATGGAAGATCCGGAAGGTATTGAGACCAAAGTAGACGGTAACAAGATTATCGTTTCCGGTATCAGCAAGGAAAAAGTTGGACAGTTTGCAGCTGAGATCAGAGATAAGAGAAGACCTGAGCCATATAAGGGTAAAGGTATTAAGTATGATACTGAGGTTATCAGACGCAAAGTTGGTAAGACTGGTAAGAAATAATTAAGGAGAGTGAGAAAATGGTTAATAAAGCATCTAGAGCGGAAATTCGCGAGAAAAAGCATAGAAGATTACGTCATCATTTAAATGGCACTGCAACAACTCCGCGTCTTGCAGTATTTCGTTCCAATAAACACATGTATGCACAGATTATCGATGACACCGTTGGAAAGACTTTAGTATCTGCTTCTACTCTTCAGAAAGACGTAAAAGCACAGCTTGAGAACACCGACGATGTTGCAGCAGCAGCATATCTTGGCACTGTAATCGGTAAGAAGGCAGTGGAAGCCGGCATCGAGGAAGTTGTTTTTGACAGAGGTGGATACATTTACCACGGTAAAGTAAAAGCACTGGCAGACGCAGCAAGAGAAGCTGGACTGAAATTCTAATAAGGAGGAGCGAAACACATGAAACGTAATCTTATTGATGCTAGTCAGTTAGAGTTAGAAGATAAAGTAGTATCAATCAAGCGTGTTACCAAGGTTGTTAAAGGTGGTCGTAACTTCCGTTTCACAGCTTTAGTTGTTGTAGGTGACGGCAATGGACACGTTGGTGCAGGACTTGGAAAGGCAGCCGAGATTCCGGAAGCAATCCGCAAAGGAAAAGAGGATGCTATTAAGAAATTAGTAACCGTAGCAAGAGATGAGAATGGTTCCATTACACATGACTTCGTAGGTTCTTACGGAAGCGCTTCCATGCTTCTTAAGAGAGCTCCGGAAGGTACTGGAGTTATCGCCGGCGGCCCGGCTCGTGCCGTTATCGAGTTAGCTGGTATCAAAAACATCCGTACAAAATGTATGGGATCCAGAAATAAGCAGAATGTTGTTCTTGCAACCATCGAAGGCTTAAGACAGTTAAAAACTCCGGAAGAAGTTGCAAAACTTCGTGGAAAATCTGTTGATGAGATTCTGGCTTAAGGAGGAATATTAAAATGGCAAATACATTAAAAGTTACTTTAGTAAAATCTCCGATTGGCGCAGTTCCGAAGCACAAACTTACTGTTAAAGCAATGGGTCTTACCAAAATGCACAAAACAGTTGAGATGCCAGACAATGCGGCAACAAGAGGAATGATTCAGCAGGTACAGCACCTGGTAAAAGTAGAAGAAGCATAATTACAAAAAGGAGGTGCCATAATGGAATTATCAAACTTAAGACCAGCTGAGGGTTCTAAGCACAGCGATAACTTCAGAAGAGGCCGTGGACATGGTTCTGGAAACGGCAAAACAGCCGGTAAAGGCCATAAAGGACAGTTAGCACGTTCCGGACACAAGAAACCGGGATTTGAAGGTGGACAGATGCCTTTATACAGACGTCTGCCTAAGAGAGGATTCACAAACAGAAACTCTAAAGAGATCATTGCAATCAACGTTGATGTTCTGAACCGTTTTGAGGATGGTGCAGAGGTTACAGTTGAGAGCTTACTTGCAAGCAGTGCAATTTCCAAAGCTGGTGACGGCGTTAAAATCCTTGGAAACGGCGAGCTTACCAAGAAGCTTACAGTTAAAGTAAATGCTGTAAGTGAGACTGCAAAGTCTAAAATCGAAGCTGCAGGTGGTACAGTAGAGCTGATCTAATAGAGGTGATCAAATGTTTGAAACTCTCAAAAACGTTTTCAGAGTAAAAGAGATGAGACGTAAACTCCTCTATGTATTATGGATGATTCTTGTCATCCGTATCGGATCACAGCTTCCTGTTCCGGGAGTAGATAGCGATTTCTTTAAAGAGTGGTTTGCTAAAAACACTGGTGACGCATTCAATTTCTTTGATGCGTTCACTGGTGGCTCATTTACCCAGATGTCAATCTTTGCATTGAACATCACGCCATACATTACATCATCCATTATCATGCAGCTTCTCACAATTGCTATTCCGGCTCTGGAGGAGATGCAGAGAGATGGAGAAGAGGGCAGAAAGAAAATTACTGCCATTACCCGTTATGTAACTGTTGGTCTTGCGTTGTTTGAGTCTGTGGCAATGGCAATCGGTTTTGGTCGCCAGGGTCTGATCCCGAACATGAACTTCTTTAAAGGCTTAACTGTAGTTGCTTGCCTCACAGCTGGTTCTGCCATGCTGATGTGGATCGGTGAGCGTATTACTGAGAAGGGTGTTGGAAATGGTATTTCCATCGTCCTGACCATTAACATCGTTTCCCGTGTTCCAAGTGACTTATCTCTTCTTTATGAGAACTTCATCAAAGGAAAAACAATTGCAAAAGGACTGCTTGCAGGGGTTATCATTGTTGCAATAATCGTTGTCATGGTGGTATTTGTACTGATCCTTAACGGTGCAGAGAGAAGAATTCCTGTTCAGTATTCCAGAAAAATGGTCGGCAGAAAGCTGATGGGTGGTCAGACTACCAATATACCGCTGAAAGTTAACACCGCTGGTGTTATTCCGGTTATTTTTGCTTCCTCAATTATGTCTTTCCCAGGCGTAATCGCACAGCTTGCAGGAAAAGCTAATGGAACCGGCATCGGCAGTGAGATTATTCGAGGATTATCATCCAATAACTGGTGTAATCCAAGTCAGCCACAGTATAGCTGGGGACTGCTTCTGTATATTGTACTTTGCGTATTCTTTGCATATTTCTACACTTCCATCACATTCAACCCGCTGGAAGTTGCAGACAATATCAAAAAGCAGGGTGGTTTCATTCCTGGTATCCGTCCAGGAAAACCAACGTCAGACTATTTGACTAAAATCTTAAATTATATTATATTTATAGGTGCAGTAGGCCTGATTATCGTTGCGGTTATTCCGTTCTTCTTCAATGGAGTATTCGGTGCAAACGTATCCTTCGGTGGTACTTCCATCATCATTATTGTTGGAGTTATCCTGGAGACTGTGAAACAGATTGAATCACAGATGCTTGTCCGCAATTACAAAGGCTTCCTGAACAACTAAAAGAATAAAGGTTGTGGTGCTTATATGCGTCACAGCCTTAATTCGTAGTATGAGAAAATGGAGGGCTTTTTATGAGAATTATCATGTTAGGTGCACCAGGTGCAGGAAAAGGAACCCAGGCTAAGAAAATTGCTGAGAAATATGGTATTCCCCATATCTCTACAGGCGATATTTTCCGTGCCAATATCAAAAATGGCACAGAACTTGGGAAAAAAGCAAAAACTTATATGGACCAGGGACTGCTTGTACCGGATGAACTTACCTGCGACCTTGTTGTGGACAGAATCCAGCAGCCGGATGCCAAGAACGGCTATGTTCTGGACGGTTTTCCAAGAACAATCCCACAGGCTGAATGCCTTACCGATGCTTTAAGCAAGCTGGGAAGCAAGATTGATTATGCTATTGATGTTGATGTTCCGGATGAGAATATCGTGAACCGTATGGGTGGAAGACGCGCATGCGTAAAATGTGGTGCAACCTACCACGTTGTATTTGCAGCTCCGAAGACAGAGGGGGTTTGCGATACATGCGGTGAGGATCTTGTGCTTCGTGACGATGACAAGCCGGAGACTGTACAGAAGCGTCTGAATGTATATCATGAGCAGACTCAGCCGCTTATCGACTACTATACTGGTCAGGGCGTACTGAAAACTGTAGATGGCACCAAGAACCTGGATGAGGTATTTGGTGATATTGTGAAGATCCTTGGCGAATAGAATAGAGGATAAGAAGTAATGTCAGTTTCAATAAAAACAGCACAAGAAATTGAACTTATGAGGGAATCCGGACATCTTCTGGAAAAAGTCCATGACGGGCTGATCCCTTATATTAAACCAGGAATGAGTACCAAGGAGATCGACCGTATCGGCGAAGATATGATCCGTTCCATGGGATGCATTCCCAATTTTCTGAATTATGGAGGCTTTCCTGGCTCCTTCTGCATCAGCCTGAATGATGAAGTGGTCCACGGAATTCCTTCGGAGGACAAAATTATCCAGGATGGTGATCTGGTAAAGATTGATGCAGGACTGATCTATAAAGGATATCATTCTGATGCGGCCCGTACTTATGCAGTCGGAGAAGTTTCCAAAGAAGCCAAGCAGCTTATGGATGTAACCAGGCAGTGCTTCTTTGAAGGAATAAAATTCGCGAAAGCAGGAAATCATCTCAATGATATTTCCAAGGCAATCGGAGCGTATGCGGCGAAATACCGTTATGGTATTGTACGAGATCTGGTGGGACATGGGATTGGTACTCATCTTCACGAAGATCCGCAGATTCCCAACTTCCCTCAGAAACGCAGGGGAGTGAAATTACTTCCAGGCATGACACTTGCCATAGAGCCCATGATCAATATGGGCAGAGCAGATGTATGCTGGCTGGATGACGAATGGACAGTGGTGACCATGGATGGTTCCCTTTCCGCACATTATGAGAACACCATACTGATTACAGATGGCGAACCGGAGATTCTGACACTCACAGAGTATTAATCATTATCATTAAGGCGATACAGGAGGTATAAAATGTCAAAAGTAGATGTACTTGAAGTAGAAGGCACTGTTTTAGAGAAGCTGCCAAACGCAATGTTTAAAGTGGAACTTGAAAACAAACATGTTGTACTTGCTCATATCAGCGGCAAGCTGCGCATGAACTTTATTCGTATTCTTCCAGGAGACAAAGTAACAATGGAGCTTTCCCCATATGATCTTTCCAAGGGAAGAATCATCTGGCGAGATAAGTAATTCAGATTCGTTAATAGCAAATTCGGATTAATGAATATAAAACTCCTGTGCCTGAGAAAATGCTTCTATGGTACAGGAGTTTCTTCTATTATAGAAGAAACTGAACACAGAAAAAATGTTTCAAACTTCAGGAAACTAAAAAAATTAGAAAAATGTAAAAAAAATTTAAAAAACTGCTTGCATTTTGTAGACCATAATGCTACAATACAATGCGGACGCGCTTGTACGTGTGTATAACTGCGCCCTAAACTGCAGATTTTAATGCTATATTTTACGGAAGGAGGATTTCCAGTGAAAGTAAGATCATCTGTAAAACCGATCTGCGAGAAATGCAAGGTCATTAAGAGAAAAGGTTCTATCAGAATTATCTGTGAGAATCCAAAGCACAAACAGCGTCAGGGTTGATTGATCCATTGTTTGTGAATGCGGCTGCAGGTGAAACACCCGGACGGGTTGTATCATCTGACATATAATGAACTAAGCATGTATTGCCTAATACCGGAGGCAACGTTGGCCCGTTGGCCGCAAATTTCGGAAAGGCTGCGAATCGCCAAAAGCAGCTGGGTGTTATACCGAGGCACCCCAATTAGGAACTAAGAATTAAGAAAGAGTGCGTATGGATGCATCCCATTTCACCTTGTATCTGATACAAGTGATGTACGAAGACGCAGAACTTTCAGTAAAGAAAATGGAGGAAACAGTACATGGCTCGTATAGCTGGTGTAGACTTACCAAGAGAGAAAAGAATCGAAATCGGTCTTACCTATATTTATGGTATCGGAAGACCAAGTGCAGACAAAATCCTTGCTCAGGCAAATGTAAATCCTGACACACGTGTCAGAGACCTGACTGATGATGAAGTTAAGAGACTTCAGGCTGTCATTGATGAGACAATGATGGTAGAAGGTGATCTTCGTAGAGAAATCGCCCTGAACATTAAGAGACTGCAGGAAATCGGATGCTACAGAGGAATCCGTCATCGTAAAGGACTTCCGGTTCGTGGTCAGAAGACCAAGACCAATGCTAGAACACGCAAGGGTCCGAAGAGAACAGTAGCAAATAAGAAGAAATAATTCAGTATCCTAACTATAAATTTTGATTGATTAAGGAAAGCGTAGGTTAGTTTTAAAATGGCAAAAACAACTAAAAAAACGACAACAAAACGTCGTGTCAAGAAAAACGTTGAACACGGACAGGCACATATCCAGTCTTCTTTTAACAACACAATTGTTACTCTGACTGACAACGAAGGAAACGCTCTTTCATGGGCAAGTGCCGGCGGTCTGGGATTTAGAGGTTCAAGGAAATCTACTCCTTATGCAGCACAGATGGCAGCTGAGACTGCAACAAAGGCTGCTTTAATTCATGGATTAAAAACAGTAGACGTAATGGTTAAAGGACCAGGATCAGGTCGTGAGGCTGCTATCCGTGCCCTTCAGGCATGCGGTCTTGAAGTAACAAGTATCCGTGACGTAACTCCGGTTCCGCACAACGGATGCCGTCCACCAAAACGTAGAAGAGTCTAATTGAATTAGGAGGTAAGCCAAGATGGCAGTAGATAGAACACCGGTCCTGAAAAGATGTAGATCCCTTGGAATGGATCCAATTTATTTAGGAATTGATAAAAAATCCACAAGACAGTTAAAACGTGCAAACCGTAAAGTATCTGAGTACGGTCTTCAGTTAAAAGAAAAACAGAAAGCAAAATTCATTTATGGCGTTCTGGAGAAACCTTTCCGTAACTACTACAAGAAAGCCGACAGAATGAAAGGTCAGACTGGTGAGAACCTGATGATCATGCTTGAGACAAGACTTGACAATGTTCTTTTCCGTATGGGATTTGCAAGAACAAGAAAAGAAGCTCGTCAGATCGTTGACCACAAGCACGTTCTTGTAAACGGAAAATGCGTTAACATTCCTTCTTATCTCGTAAAAGCTGGCGACAGCATCGAGATCAAAGAGAAATGCAAAGGTTCTGAGAGATACAAAGGAATCCTTGAGGTAACAGGCGGAAGACTTGTTCCGAACTGGCTTGAGGCTGACCAGGAGAATCTTAAGGGCGTTGTAAAAGAGCTTCCTACAAGAGAAGAAATCGACGTTCCTGTAAACGAGATGCTTATCGTCGAGTTGTACTCCAAATAATGAGCCCTGATAATACCCTCAATTGCATACAACCCAGAAGGAGGGAAATTTATAGTGTTTGATTTTAATAAACCAAAAATCGAAATTACCGAGATATCTGAAGATAAAAAATTTGGAAGATTCGTTGTAGAACCTCTTGAAAGAGGTTACGGTACTACACTTGGCAATTCTCTTAGAAGAATTATGCTGTCCTCCCTGCCGGGAGCTGCAGTAAGTCAGGTTAAGATCGATGGTGTTCTTCATGAATTCAGCTCCATCCCTGGAGTAAAAGAAGACGTGACAGAGATCATCATGAATCTTAAGAGTCTTGCAATCAAGAATAACAGTGCTGACAATGAGCCGAAGACCGCATACATTGAGTGTGAGGGCAAAGGTGTTGTGACAGCTGCTGATATTCAGGCAGATCAGGATATCGAGATCATGAATCCGGATCAGGTAATCGCTACCTTAAACGGTGGTAAGGATTGCAGACTTGCAATGGAACTTACCATTACAAAAGGCCGCGGATATGTGAGTGCGGATAAGGGCAAATCAGATGACATGCCAATCGGTGTAATTGCAGTTGATGCAATCTACAGCCCGGTTGAGAGAGTCAATATGGTTGTGCAGAATACACGTGTGGGTCAGGTTACAGACTTTGATAAACTGACACTTGATGTATACACAAACGGCACGCTGGATCCTGATGAGGCAGTAAGCCTTGCAGCAAAGGTATTAAGCGAGCATTTGAGCCTTTTCATTGACCTTTCCGAGAATGCAAAGACCGCTGAGGTTATGATCGAGAAAGAAGACAATGAGAAAGAGAAAGTTCTTGAAATGAGCATTGATGAGCTTGAGCTTTCAGTTCGTTCTTACAACTGTCTGAAGAGAGCAGGCATCAATACTGTTGAGGAGCTTTGCAATAAGACTTCTGACGACATGATGAAAGTACGTAACCTTGGACGTAAGTCTTTAGAGGAAGTACTTGCCAAGTTGAAAGAGCTGGGCTTACAGCTTCAGCCAACAGAAGAGTAAGATAACCATAAAGGTATCGCGTAAGATTATTAGAGTGGGGATTTGCTAAGCAGCAGCCCAGTAAGACCGAACAAGCGTGGACTGCTGTCCCACAGATGGAGGAAAATTAAATGGCAAAATATAGAAAATTAAGCAGAACAGCTGACCAGAGAAAAGCTCTGTTAAGAAACCAGGTTACAAATCTGTTATACAATGGAAAAATTGTTACAACAGAAGCTAAAGCTAAAGAGATCCGTAAGATCGCTGAAGGCCTTGTAGCTATGGCTGTTCGCGAGAAAGACAACTTTGAGACTGTTACTGTAACAGCTAAAGTTGCAAGAAAAGACGCTGAAGGCAAGAGAGTGAAAGAAGTTGTAGACGGTAAGAAGAAAACTGTTTACGATGAAGTTGAGAAGCAGATCACAAAAGATGCTCCATCCAGACTTCACGCTCGTCGTCAGATGATGAAAGTGTTCTACCCGGTTAAAGAAGTTCCGGCTAAGGGCGCTGGCAAGAAGAAAAACACCAAAGATGTAGATATGGTTAAGAAGATGTTCGAGGAAATCGCACCAAAATACGCTAACCGTAACGGTGGATACACCAGAATCGTTAAGATTGGACAGCGTAAAGGTGATGGCGCTATGGAAGTGCTCATCGAGCTGGTTTAATCCGAAACAGAATTACTGATTATAAGAAAAGAGATATTTACGTTTCGTAGATATCTCTTTTTTCTTAATTTAGGGATACCAATGTGAGAAAGTTACTTTTATTAATAGAAATTTGTTTGTTAGCCTGGCTTTTGACAGGCTCCGCCCGGTACGAAGCGAAAAAAGAAATTCCAGTGAATACACCGGAATTTGACTGGGAAAATTACAATATTATAACGCATGCTCTGGGTGGGATTGACGGTCTCACATACTTAAATTCCAGAGAAAGCTTTATCAATTATTATGATAAAGGCTGCCGCCTGTTTGAGGTGGATCTGACGCAGACCAGTGATGGAGTATGGGTGTGCCGCCATAACTGGAAAGAGTCTCTTGGACAATGGGAAGGAGAAGAACGAAAAGTTCTATCCTCAGAAGAATTTTTAAATACGCCTATATATGGGAAATACACCCCTATGACCTTTGAAGACCTTCTGAAACTGCTGGACGAATATCCGGATGCATTTGTAATGATAGATTCCAAACAATATTCTGTCCGCAATTACCAGCGTACTCTTGAGGATTATGCACAGTACAGGGAAATCTCTATAAAAGCTGGTATCGAGCATACGCTTAAACAGATCATCCCGGAAATATACAATTCAGCCATGTATCCTGGAACAGCACTTTTGTATAAATTTCCTGCATATATCTATTCTCTGTGGCAGGAATATACCACAGAAGAATTGAACGATATTGCAGAATTCTGTCAAACCAATAAAATCATGGCTGTAACCATTTATCGTGACTATTGGTCCGAAGAAGTGCAGAAAATTTTTGACGAACGGGACATTTTGGTATATATTTATACCATAAATGACAAAGAGGAAGCCAGAAGATATCTGGCGAATGGGGCGCAAGGTGTCTGTACAGATGTACTGATCACAGATAACCTGAATTAAGCTGCACTGTCTAATTATATAACATACGAAAATAATACTTGAAAAGGACTGCCATTCATTGGCTCATTCATAATTGCTTTTTGAGCTTTACCCTATGAATAGTAGTGAAAAAGGATTAAATACACATGAAAATCAGAACAATGGCTGCTGTTTTTGCAGCGAAATCTGCAGGCTTTATATGCAGGAAAATGGGACGCCAGGGAGTGACCTGGGCGGGCAAGATCGCATTAAAGATCAATCCTGACATCCTGGAAGATCTTTCTTCTCAGGTGCGAAAGAAAATATTTGTGACCTGTGGAACCAACGGTAAGACAACCACCAACAACATGCTCTGCGCAGCCCTTGAAAATGAAGGGCAGAAAGTAGTCTGCAATCACACCGGTTCTAACATGTTAAACGGTGTTGTAGCAGCCTTTGTGCTGGCTGCAGGACCTACAGGCAGGCTGGATGCAGATTACGCCTGCATTGAAGTAGACGAGGCTTCTACCCGCCATGTATTTCCAGGTTTGAAGCCAGACTACATGCTTCTGACTAATTTGTTCCGTGACCAGTTGGACCGCTACGGTGAAATTGATATTACCATGAACATTCTGGAAGAAATGATCCGCACAGTACCGAAAATGCAGGTAATCGTAAATGCCGACGATGCGCTTTCTGCGTATCTTGCTATGGACAGCGGCAATTCGTATATCACATATGGAATCAGTAAACCTGTCCAGAAGAGCGCGGCAAACGAGATACGTGAAGGTCGTTTTTGTAAAAAGTGTGGTGCCAGGCTGGAATACAGTTTTTACCACTATAGTCAGCTGGGTGATTACAAGTGCCCATCCTGTGGCTTTGCAAGACCAGAAATCAAATATGATGCCCACGATGTAAAAGTTGGTGACCAGCTGTCCTTTCAGGTGGAGGATAAGCACCTTACAGCCAATTACAAAGGCTTCTATAATGTATACAATATTCTGGCTGCCTATGCCGGACTCCGTACAGCTGGATTTTCCGGTGAGCATTTCCAGAATATGCTTCAGAAATTCAATCCGGAAAATGGACGTATGGAACAGTTCCGCATTAAAGGAACTGGTGTTATGCTGAATCTTGCAAAGAATCCTGCCGGTTTTAACCAGAATATTTCTGCAGTTATGCAGGATAAAACCCAGAAAGATATTATTATCACCATCAACGACAATGCACAGGATGGTACAGATATTTCCTGGCTCTGGGATGTGGATTTTGACCTTCTGGGCGATGCAAGCATTCATTCCATTACAGTCAGCGGTATCCGCTGCCAGGATATGCGCCTTCGAATGAAATATGTGGACATTCCGGTTATGCTTGAGGAAAATGTGGAAACAGCGATCCGAAAAAGGATTGAAGACGGCGTAGGCAATCTCTACGTTCTGGTAAACTACACTGCATTATTCAGCACTCATAATATTCTTAAGAAAATGGAGGGAGAAAAGGAATGAAACTGACAATCGGACATTTATATCCTGATCTCCTGAACCTGTATGGAGACAGAGGAAATATCCAGTGCCTTATGAGACGCTGTCAGTGGCGTGGAATTGAGGCAGAGACCATTGCTTTTGAACTGGGGGACAAGATTGATTTTTCCAGATTGGATATTGTGCTCCTGGGCGGTGGTTCCGACAGGGAGCAGATGCTGGTTTGTGAGAAGCTGAAGGAAATTCAGCCGGATTTTAAGAAATATGTGGAAGATGGAGGCGTAGTTATCGCTATCTGCGGTGGTTACCAGCTTCTTGGAAAATATTATAAGACAGATCAGGGAACCATTACAGGGCTTGCTCTGGTAGACCTTTACACTGAACAGGGAGAGGGACGTCTGATCAGCAATATTGTGCTGAAAAGCGACCTTTTTGATATGCCTGTGGTTGGATTTGAGAACCATGGAGGAAGAACCTGTATTAATAACTGCAAGCCTCTGGGAAAAGTACTCTATGGATCTGGAAATGATGGAAAAACAGGCTATGAGGGTGTGGTTTACAAGAATGTGATCGGAACGTACCTTCACGGTCCGCTTCTTCCCAAGAACCCGCAGCTGGCAGACTGGCTGATCGCACATGCTCTTGAGCAGAAATATGGAAAGGAAGTCCAGCTTGCGCCGCTGGATGATACAGAAGAGAAGGCAGCAAATGATTACGTATATCATCGCTTTGTAAAAGAGAACTGATACAAACAAGCTCCAAAGCCTGTTTGAAAATCATTCCTGCCTTGCAGAGAGCCTTTTTCAAACATGCTCTGATATGTACAGATAAAAATAAGGGGAACGATATGGCAAAAGGAATCAATCAAAAAGGGAAAATCCTTTATCTTGAAAAAATATTGAGAGAGACCAGTGAAACACATCCGTGCACTATGCAGGAAATTATCGGAAAACTTCAGGAAAACGGAGTCAGTGCTGAGCGAAAAAGTATTTATGACGATATGGAAGTGCTGAGAAGCTTTGGCATGGACATTAAGTTTAAAAGAGGAAAGTATACCGGATATTATGTTGCCGGAGAGGCAGCCGCAGAAAGCGTAAGTGCAGCTATTACCGAAAAGAATGGTGCAAATCCGCAAAACTTTGCTCCAAATAGTGTTGGAGCAGAGACTGAGGGGAGTGTATTTTCCAGCGAGGCTCATAAAAAAGCGAAAAATTCCTGGCTGCTTCCACCGTCAGATTCTGAGGAGGATAAACCGGTGAAGCTTCTTTGCAGAAATAAGAAAAAGAAAGAAGTCATGGCAGCACTTGGAAATTATGCCCAGTACAAGGAGAAAGAAGAGGATACTTTCGTTGCTGCAGTGCAGGTGGATGAGACCTCTGAGTTTTACGGATGGCTTACAGGCATGGGGAAAGATGTAATCCTTATGAAGCCTAAGAAGTCAGTTCAGGCTTACCGTGATTATCTGAAGGGAATCCTGAAAGAATATAAGTAAGAATACTATTTGAAAAAGCTTGAAAATAGAGAATGATATGAAGTTACATAGAAAGGAATTTTTATGAAAAAGCAAATTGCAGGACTTCTTACCGGACTTCTGGTGTGCAGTGCTTTTCTCACAGGCTGTGGTAAAAATGAAGCCACCGAGGCTGTAAAAGAGAGCGTTGAGGACGAAAATGAGGGCACTGGAGACACGAAGGACGCTGACAGCAAAAAGGATACGAATAGAAAGTCCGATAAACAGGACAGTGATAAAAGTGATGAAAATTCAGAAGAAAGTGAGACAACGGAAGCCCCGGAGGAAAATCTTGATAAGGTGGGGGTTCTGCTTCCGGAAGAGGGAGAGGATATCAACAGCAGTCTGGAGCGTACAGAACTGAAATCACGTCTGGAAGAGGCAGGTTATGAAGCTGCTATGTATTTTGCCGGGGACGATTCTGACACCCAGGCAGAACAGATCAGGGAGCTTCTTCAGGATGGGAAACTGAAAGCACTGGTAATTTCACCTGTTGATCCATATGGTCTTACAGATGTACTGGAAGAGGCTTCTGAGCTCTCAATTCCGGTGATTGACTATGACAATCTGATCATGGATACGCCAAACGTGAAATACTTTGTCACTTTTAATATGCGGGCGATTGGAAAAGAGATTGCCAAAAATATTGTAGAGAAAGAAGAACTGGATAAAGTCCGGGAAGACAGAGGTGCCCGTACCATAGAGTTTCTTATGGGCTCTCCGGATGATGACGCCTCGTTATTCCTGTTTAACGGAATAATGGAGGTTCTGCAGGAGTATATTGACGATGGTACCCTGATCTGCCGTTCCGGCCGTGTGACTTTTGATGAAACCAGCATTATGGATCAGAATACAGATACTGCGAAGAAGCAGCTGAAATCTGAGATAGACGAATTTTATTCTCTGGAGAAAACTCCGGATATTATCTGCACTGCTTCTGATGATTTTGCTCTGGCAGCTCTGGAGCTTCTGGAAAAAGAGCAGCTCCAGCCTGGTGATGAGAACTGGCCTCTGATCACAGGTGTAAATGCAGATGCAGATGCTGTTAAAAGTGTGGCAGAAGAAAAAATCGGTTTTACAGTCATGTTGGATCGCCGGGATCTGGCAGAAGCCCTGACGAAGCTGGTGGAAACCTACCTGAATGGGGATGACGTTGATATCAATAATTATTCCCAGTATGATAATGGTGTGAAGATCATTGGAACGGTTACCTGTGATGGAAAGCTGATCGATAAGGATAATTATCAGATTCTTGTGGATAATGGATTCTATCTGGCAGAAATGATCGCGCCGGAAGCCTCTCCTATGCCTGTTCCCGAGGAAGTAAGTCCGACACCGGAAGTGACAGTGACGCCGGAGGCGAGTCTTACACCGGAAGGTGGTGAGCCTGAGAAAAAGAGCCAGGTAATTCCAAAGGATGAGCCTGAAGTGAGCACAGAAGAAGTTCCGGCTGTAAAGGATGGAGAAAACCAGGAGAGCAATAGCAAGCTGCAGAGTAGTGGAAAAGCATAAAACGGAAGTAAAATGAAAATACGTAAGTAAAATGAAAATACCAGTAATCGTTTGGTGATTACTGGTATTTTTGCTCCTAAAAATTAATCGCGGAAGGTCAGGGAATCATCTGTCATGGAATCAATGATAGCCAGAGATTCCAGACGGACACCCATATCGCGGATCTGCTGTCCGCCGTGCTGGAAGCCCTTCTCAATTACGATTCCGGCACCTTCAAGAGTAGCTCCGGATTTCTTTACAATATCGATCAGTCCGAGAAGAGCACAGCCATTTGCAAGGAAATCATCAATAAGAAGTACGTGATCCTCCGGACTAAGGAACTTCTTGGAAATAATAACATCATAAACCTTCTTATGGGTAAAGGATTCAATCTTGGTGCAGTACATCTCGCCGTCCAGGTTTACACTCTGGGATTTCTTGGCAAATACTACAGGAACATGAAAATACTGTGCTGCAATACAGGCAATGCCAATACCGGAAGCTTCAATAGTGAGGATCTTGGTGATGGGGCAGTCTGAGAAACGCGCCTTAAACTCCTTACCAATCTCATTGATCAGGTCAATGTCCATCTGGTGGTTCAGGAAACTGTCTACCTTTAATATATTGCCTGGTTTCACAACGCCATCTTTCAGAATACGTTCTTTTAAAAGCTGCATGGCTATATCTCCTTTTCGCTTCATGTCGTTTCGATTTTAGTATTTCTATGATACGACATTCTCTGAAGAAGTTCAATTATTTTTGACAAAAAAGTACAAAATATCTATAATGAAATTAATTTATGGAAAAAGGATTAGCTTTATTGTGAAAAACATCTGCAGTCAGCCGGATAAACAGTAATGCAAATGCGGGAGATGACAAAGGAGCAGATAGTTTTACAAAAAAGAGCAGGTGAGAATATGAAAGAGTATGAAGTAATCTGGGAAATTTTCAACAAATGCCCCAGGAATCAGATGCGGGATGTGTTTGTAGATGAGGTGGAGATAGAAGACCCGGAAGAATATGTAAAGAATAAATTTAAGGGAAAAGAAGTAACCTATGAGAAGACGGTTCTGGAAGATGGCACCATCATATTTGACATCCAGACCTCCCAGATCAAACAGAGATGTTCCTTTACGGAAATATAAGCTGCAGGTCACGAAGCGGATTTTAAGCTACTGCTTACAACAACGACCTTAGAGCATGTTTGAAAAAGGCTTTCCGCAAGATGTGCGTCACAATTTGTGGGAGATTTTGTCCGGATGAGGGCGCCGTAGCGGGCTACGGCAACCGAATTCAGACAAAATATACCGCAAAGTGGGGCGTGCAGATTGCGGGAATGATTTTTCAAACAGGCTCTAAGGCATATTTTTTAATACAATCATCAGAAATAGTGCATATTTAAGGGAAGTATGTTATAATAAACGGACGTGCTTCAAAAGAATTACACCAGTCAGAAACCATCCACAGAACACTGTTGGATATGCGAAATGGTTGGCAAATACAGGAGGATGACATGATAGAAGAACATTTAGAGAACCACCTGCATGAAGGCGAGGAAGAGCATATGCATACCCATGTTCTGGAAGATGGCACCACTGTCATGCATTCCCATGGAGAACACGGACATCACCACAGTCATGCACAGACCAAGGCTGTACTGAACCGGCTTTCCCGTGCAATCGGGCACCTGGAATCCATCAAACGTATGGTGGAAGACGGCCGGGACTGCAGCGAAGTGCTGATCCAGCTTTCCGCAGTGAAATCTGCTATTAATAATACAGGCAAGATTATTTTACAGGATCACATTGAACACTGTATTGTGGATGCGGTAGAGCATGGAGACAAGGACGCCATCAAGGAACTGGAACGTGCAATTGACAGGTTTATGAAATAAATAAGGAAAAAGGAGATAGATAAAAATGGCAAAAGAATGTGACAGCAAGACTTGCGACAAATCAAGCTGTGAAGGCTGTGCCAGCAAGAAAAATCCGCAGAGCATGCAGGCTGCAATGAATGCAATGTCCAATGTAAAGCATGTGATCGGTATTGTAAGTGGTAAAGGCGGCGTTGGAAAATCCTTCGTGACAGCATCTCTTGCAAACAGAATGGCAAAGAAAGGCTATAAAGTAGGAATCCTTGACGCAGACATTACCGGACCATCCATTCCGAAAATGTACGGCCTGAAAGGTGCTGCCCAGGCAAACGACAGCGGTATTTTCCCTATGGAGACCAAAAACGGAATCAAGGTTATGTCCATTAACCTGCTTCTTCCAACTGAGGACACTCCGGTAATCTGGCGGGGACCGATTCTTGGCAACATGGTAAAACAGTTCTGGACAGATGTTATCTGGGGTGATGTAGATTACCTGTTCGTAGATATGCCACCAGGAACAGGAGACGTTCCGCTGACTGTATTCCAGTCCCTTCCGATTCAGGGAATCGTGATCGTAACCTCTCCACAGGATCTTGTAAGCATGATCGTGAAGAAGGCATACAATATGGCTGGAATGATGAAGGTGCCGGTTCTGGGCCTTGTAGAGAACTACAGCTATGTGAAATGTCCAGACTGTGGCAAAGAACTGAAAGTATTTGGCGAAAGCCACATTGATGAGATTGCCGCATCCCTGAATGTTCCGGTTCTTGGCAAAATGCCAATCGACCCGGCTTATGCAGCCAAGGTTGACGAGGGCGCCTTTGATGAGATCGATAATCCGTATATTGAAGCAGCAGATGGGGTTCTGCCACAGTAAGAGGCTGAGAACACTATAGAAAATCACACAAATTGTGGCATATAATTTGCAAAAAAAGATTCTGTGTAAAAACAAGATTGTAACATCCTGTTTTTACCAGAATCTTTTTCTTTTCTTTATTTCTTACTGCGGTAAGCTTCTGCTTCCCAATGGGTAATGAAATAAGTGATCTCATCTGTCATCTGAAGCGGACCGCCGAAGCTTTCTGCATAGACAGCAAGCTTGATGGCATCCTTAGCAAGAAGCTGAGCCTTGGCAGCATTCCCCTTGTCATCTTCCATAATAAATGCACCAACGCCCTGAACCAGGATCAGTCTTGGTTCTTTATCATTTTCAGTCATAAACGCAGTCAGTGCTTCTTTTGCCTGATCAATGTTTTCAACAAATAAAGGATATGGACCGCAATATACAATGTGATCAGGGGTGAATGGCTTCAGAAGCGGTGCGGCAGCTTCTTTATTTTTTACAAAATTATCTGCTTCAGCAGCCGGTACAACCTCTACAGCATGTCCGAGCAGCTGGGAAAGCTTCTGTGCAGCAGCCTCTTTTTCAGGAGTAACAGCATCACTGACGTCAGCTGTTCGTTTTACCTGTTTTTCAAGGGTGGAAATTACGCCATCAAATAAAACACCAATTTCTTCTACGGTATTTGCAGCTACGAAAATACCGTGATTCTGAAGCAGAAGAACCTGCACATCTTTTCCAAATTCTTCTTTGTAAGTGTTCATTTTCTCATAACAGATACGTGCAAGTGTGTATCCTGGTTTACAGATGTCGATCCAGAGAACCTCTTTACCAAGTAGCTGTTCGGAAAGTGCCTTTGCGCCATTGCCGCAGGTCAGACCGTTTACAAGAGTAGGATGAACATGCAGTACATAGGTATATGCAAATAAATTGTGGAGTAATGCTTCCACGCTTGGACGCTTGGTCTTATCTGCATCTGTTACTGCCGCCATTACATCTGCAAGATAGGCAGCTTCACGCTCAGTGTCATTTCCCGGATACTCTGTTTTCATGATCTCATTGAGACGGGCGCGGCTCATCTCAACGAATTCCTCTGCCTTAATGGTGGCAAGCTGTGTACCGGAGCCCTTTACATACAGTGTGGTTTCATCTTTGACAGAAGTATTTCCACCGCCTGCAAGAACGTAAGCTGGATTGCTTCCGTAAGTGTTTGACATTTTTACCAAAGTTGAAAGATCCATAAAATTTAATACCTCCCATTGTTTTTTTATACATCTACATTGTACATGATATGGTAATATTTAGCTATCAAAATATGCTAAAAAGAAGTAGTTTTTGTGCTTTTTGATGAAAAATAGTCAAAAAACTTCTGGGCAGCCTGGGATAAAGGAAGGCTTTCGTGATATACAAGGGCTAAGTGTCTGGGGGGAAGCTGCTGCTTCAGGCTGACCTCTATCAGAGAGGTTTCCTGTCCCCGCAAAGAAGCCAGCATGTAATCCGGAACACAGGCAATTCCAAGACCAATGCGTGCCAGATCAATGAGCAGATCATTGCTGTTAAGCTCAACCTCCGGAATCAGATTCTGTCTGTGGGATGCAAAAAACTGATGAAGATATTCACTTGTTGTGCTTTTGGACGAAAGGGT
Organism: Ruminococcus sp. 1001713B170207_170306_F1; assembly: GCF_015668065.1. Classification (NCBI taxonomy): domain Bacteria; kingdom Bacillati; phylum Bacillota; class Clostridia; order Eubacteriales; family Oscillospiraceae; genus Ruminococcus; species Ruminococcus sp. 1001713B170207_170306_F1. Next base: position 54,667 of record NZ_JADPEX010000027.1, read on the forward strand.
GAGAAGAGGATATTCCATCAGCTTCTTTATTTCCAGGGCTTTTCCTTCAAGTGGAAAGAAGTCCGGATTGGCAACAAAAATATCCCGAAATTCTTTTACCACCTGTACTTTTGTGTGTGCGGTAAGCCGGGAATTGGGAAGATTGCTTACGATCAGGTCCACCTGACGGTTTTCCAGAAGCTCCACGCAGCCCATGGAGGTGCTGTTTGTGACCTTGATCCGCACTCCCGGATAATCCTGATGAAATCGCTTCAGGTAGTCAATCAGAAAGTACCGGCAGATGGTATCGCTTGCCCCGATCCGCAGCTGCCCCTGAAGTCTGTCTTCCTCAAGAAGCTGTGCCTCCCCCTGGGAAAGCATTTCCAGGGCCGGTTTGACATGCTGGAAAAGTATTTCTCCCTCAGGGGTAAGGGAAACCTTCTTGGTGCTTCGGAAAAACAGTTCCCGTCCCAGCTTTTTTTCCAGAGTCTTGATTCCCTGGCTTACTGCAGACTGGGAAATGAACAGCTGGCGGGAGGCTTCAGAGAAGCTTAAGGTGGTGGCAACGTAGTAAAAGCATTTGTATAATTCAAGATTGATATCCATATATAAATCCTCCAAAATCAAACTCGTTACTGTCCACTCCGTGACCAGTAACACGCTTCGCGATGCACAGAAATCATGCATTCGCATGATTTCGCGCTGCAATTCTCGGGTTTTCTGTGAACTTTGTTCACAAAAAAACCTCGCGGAATATTGTCAGTGAACAGTAACTCAAACTCTCCTTTGACTGATGAGCCATGTTTATTTACATATAGAAGTAATAGTAATAAAAAATATAAGATATATTAATTTTACTTATGACAAAACCTATGATACTATAATAAACGAAAATGTGCAAGAATGGATGCAGTTTTGCGCAGTCATCCAATTTTTTCAAAATGAAAAAGCACACCACACTACGATTTCACATTCACGAAAGGAGTTTTCCAATGAGTAACGTAAGACGAGTATACGTAGAAAAGAAACCATCCTTTGCCGTAAAAGCCAAAGAACTGAAGAATGAGATCAGCTCTTATCTGGGCATTAAGACTGTAACAGCTGTGCGGGTTCTGATCCGCTATGACGTAGAGAATATTTCTGATGATGTATTTGAGAAAGCATGCCATACCGTGTTTGCCGAGCCTCCGGTAGATGATCTTTACCTGGAGAAATTCGAGGCAGCAGATGGCGCACATATTTTTTCTGTAGAATTCCTTCCTGGCCAGTTTGACCAGAGAGCAGATTCTGCTGTTCAGTGCGTGCAGTTCCTGGATGAAAATGCACAGCCGATCATCCGCTCTGCCACTACCTATGTGATCGAAGGTGACATTACAGAGGAAGAATTCGAGGCAATCAAGAATCACTGCATTAACCCTGTAGATTCCCGTGAGACAGGCCTTCAGAAGCCGGAGACACTGGTTACAGAGTTCAAAGATCCGGAAGATGTCAAGATCTTTGATGGCTTCCGTGATATGGAAGAAGCACCATTAAAGGAGCTTTACAGCTCCCTGAACCTTGCTATGACATTCAAGGATTTCCTTCATATTCAGAACTATTTTAAGAACGAGGAGAAACGTGATCCATCCATGACCGAGATCCGTGTTCTGGATACATACTGGTCTGATCATTGCCGTCATACCACATTCTCCACTGAGCTTACACAGGTGAAATTTGACGAAGGTGATTATAAAACTCCTATCGTTGATACCTATAACAGATATCTTTCCGACAGAGAAGTCCTTTATAAGGGACGGGACGACAAATTCGTCTGCCTGATGGATCTTGCTCTTATGGCTATGAAGAAACTGAAATCCGAAGGCAAGCTTCAGGATCAGGAAGAGTCCGACGAGATCAATGCCTGCAGTATTGTAGTGCCGGTTGATGTAAATGGAAAAGAAGAGGAATGGCTGATCAACTTTAAGAATGAGACACACAACCATCCGACAGAGATCGAGCCATTTGGTGGTGCAGCTACCTGCCTTGGCGGTGCAATCCGTGACCCGCTTTCCGGACGTACTTATGTATACCAGGCAATGCGTGTAACAGGAGCAGCAGATCCTACTGTTTCTGTAAAAGAGACTCTGAAGGGCAAGCTTCCGCAGAAGAAATTGGTTCGTGGCGCAGCCCACGGCTACAGCTCCTACGGCAACCAGATCGGTCTTGCTACCGGTTATGTAAAAGAAATCTATCATCCGAATTACGTTGCAAAACGTATGGAGATCGGTGCAGTTATGGGTGCTGCTCCAAGACGTGCAGTTATCCGTGAGAACTCTGATCCGGGAGATATCATCATCCTTCTTGGCGGACGTACCGGACGTGACGGTATCGGTGGTGCTACCGGTTCCTCCAAGGTACATACAGAGGCTTCTATCGAGGTCTGCGGCGCTGAGGTACAGAAAGGAAATGCACCTACAGAGCGTAAGATCCAGCGTATGTTCCGTCGTGAGGAAGTCAGCTATATCATTAAGAAATGCAACGACTTCGGTGCAGGCGGTGTATCCGTAGCAATCGGAGAGCTGGCACCTGGTCTTCAGATCGACCTTGACAAAGTTCCGAAAAAATATGCAGGTCTTGACGGTACTGAGATCGCAATTTCCGAGTCCCAGGAACGTATGGCAGTAGTTGTTGCTCCGGAAGACGTAGAGAAATTCCTTGGCTTTGCTAACGAAGAGAACCTGGAAGCAGTTCCGGTTGCAGTTGTAACAAAAGAGCCAAGACTGGTGCTTTCCTGGAGAGGAAAAGAGGTTGTAAATATTTCCCGTGCATTCCTTGATACCAACGGTGCACATCAGGAGACAACTGTAGAAGTTGAAATTCCGAATAAAGAGGGCAACCTTTTTGAAGAGCGTCCGGACGTAGCCGATGTGAGAGAAAAATGGCTCTCCACACTGGCAGACTTAAATGTATGCTCCCAGAAGGGCCTTGTAGAGATGTTTGACAGCTCCATTGGTGCAGGAAGCGTTCTGATGCCTTATGGAGGGAAAAATCAGCTTACAGAGACTCAGGCAATGGTTGCCAAGGTACCGGTACAGAATGGAACTACCAATACAGTAACCATGATGAGCTATGGATTTGATCCATACTTATCTTCCTGGAGCCCATATCACGGAGCTGCTTATGCAGTGACAGAATCTGTTGCAAGAATCGTGGCAGCAGGCGGTGATTATAAGAAGATCCGTTTCACCTTCCAGGAATACTTCCGTCGTATGACAGAGGATCCAAAGAGATGGAGCCAGCCATTTGCAGCACTTCTTGGTGCCTATGCAGCACAGATGGGCTTCGGCCTTCCGTCTATCGGTGGTAAGGACAGTATGTCCGGAACCTTTAATGACATTGATGTTCCGCCTACACTGGTATCCTTCGCTGTAGACGTTGCTAAGCTTCAGGATGTGATCACACCAGAGCTGAAGAAGGCTGGAAACAAGCTGGTATGGCTTCGTGCTCCGAAAGATCAGTACGATTTACCAGACTATGCAGCAATTATGGATCAGTACGAGAAATTACACAATGACATGCAGGCAGGCAAAGTGGTTTCCGCTTATGCACTTGACCGTCACGGTATTGCGGCAGCTGTCAGCAAGATGGCATTTGGAAATGCAATGGGTGTGAAGATTGAGCATAACCTGGATCCAAGAGACTTCTTTGCACCAGGCTTCGGCGATCTGGTTCTGGAAGTTCCGGCTGAAAAGGTTGGTCAGCTTTCCATTACTTACACAGTAATCGGTGAAGTAACAGATAATGGTAAATTCTCATATGGAAATGCTGAGCTCACAGTAGATGAGGCTTACAAGGCATGGACAGGCACTCTGGAGAAGGTCTTTAAGACAACCTCTGGTGAAGAAAACGATGGACCAGTTGCCATGGCTGTAAAGACAGCAGATCCGGAAGCAACCTATGAGAATGGTATTTATAATACAAAGAATATTTATGTCTGCAAGCATAAAGTAGCAAAACCTCGCGTATTCATTCCTGTATTCCCAGGAACAAACTGTGAGTACGACAGTACAAAGGCATTCGAGAGAGCCGGAGCTGAGGTTGACGTTAAGGTATTTAAGAACTTAAGTGCAGAGGATATCCGTGATTCTGTGGAAATCTTTGAGAAATCCATTGATCAGGCACAGATGATCATGTTCCCAGGCGGCTTCTCCGCTGGTGATGAGCCGGATGGTTCTGCGAAATTCTTTGCAACTGCTTTTCAGAATGCAAAGATCAAAGAGGCAGTTATGAAGCTGTTAAATGAGAGAGATGGTCTTGCACTTGGTATCTGTAACGGATTCCAGGCGCTGATCAAGCTGGGACTTGTTCCATACGGCGAGATCTGCGGACAGAAAGAGGATTCTCCTACACTTACCTATAACACCATCGGACGTCATATTTCCAAGATGGTTTACACAAAGGTTGTAAGCAACAAGTCTCCATGGCTGCAGAAGGCCACACTTGGCGGTGTATACTGCAACCCGGCTTCCCACGGTGAGGGACGCTTCGTAGCAAACGATGAATGGCTTGCTAAGCTCCTTGCAAACGGTCAGGTGGCTACCCAGTACGTAAATCCAAATGGAGAGCTGGATCAGTCCGAAGAATCCAATATCAACGGATCTACATACAATATCGAGGGTATCACAAGCCCGGATGGACGTGTTCTCGGTAAGATGGCTCATAGCGAGCGTCGCGACAATGGCGTTGCAATCAACATCTATGGACAGCAGGATATTCAGATCTTTGAGTCCGGTGTTGAGTATTTTAAATAAGTAAATAGGATTATGGGAGCTGGCATTTGTAAGCGTAGAAATTACAAATGCCAGCTTTTTCTATTATGGATGAAATATTCTCCCTGCCTTTTCCATCTAATGTATGTAAAAGGAAATACAGCAACATATTTCGTGTACTGCAGAACACAAAAAGGAGCGAAAAACCTTATGGAAAATTTGGTGAAAAAGGCAAAATCCGGAGATTCCGGTGCATTTGCACAGCTCATCCGGATGAATACCCAGAGCATGTATAAAGTAGCCTGGGCCTATCTGAAGAATGACGAAGATGTGGCAGATGCCATACAGGAAACGATTTTAAAGTGTTATGAGAAGCTTTCCACTTTAAAAAAGGATTCTTACTTCAAAACCTGGATGATTCGGATTCTGATCAATAACTGCAATGAAATGCTTCGGCATAAAGGCCGTGTTTTTCCTACGATGGAAATGGAAGAGGGAATCTTCGAGGAATCAGGCTATGTAGATTGTGAGTGGAAGGAAATCCTGGCATCCCTGGAAGAGAAGTACCAGGTGGTGATGCTTTTGTATTACAGCAAATCCCTTAGTGTAAAGGAAATTGCCGCTCTTCTGGAAATCAGCCAGAATACAGTGCTTACAAGGCTCTCCAGAGCCAGAAAACAGCTTCGTGCAGAGTATGAAGGAGGATATATTCATGGATGATAAATTGTTTGATGTTTTTTCAGAAGAAACAGAAGTGCCGGAATGTGTGCGCAGGCGTGTAGATGAGACATTGGAAATGATAGAGAATTCGGCAGAGTCCGATAGAGGGTATCAGAAAGAAGAAAAAACGGGAAAAGTAATAAATGGCACTGACAGAATGGGAAAAATTGGTACACGGAAAAACTGGAAGCGCAGTTTAATCCTGACATTTGCGGCAGTGATGGCATTTGGTGCCACTGTTTTTGCAGCAGAGAAGTATATAGGAATTTCCGGCTTTTTCCAGGAAGCTGGAAATAAGATGCCGGAAGAAGCCGAGGGGCTGATTGAAAAAGATCCGGTGCAGCAGGAAGAGGGTGATTCCATTCTCACTTACACTGTGAAGGAAGCTCTTTGCGATAAGAACAGTGTCCAGGTGGTGGTGGAAGTCACAGCGAAAGAAAGAGGTAAGTATCTTCTGGCAGGACAAGATGCCATGAATGAGGATCCTGTAAGAAATCTTGGAATTGAAAGTGACAAGACAATAGGAGAATATGCTGCGGAAAAAGGGCTGATCATTGTAAAGACAGGAGTCAGCTTTGATTTCAATTCGGATCTTGGAATTGAAACAGCAGTGGTAGATTATCGAAATCTGGAAGACGATGTAGTAGATTTCTATTCTTCCGCAGTAAAGACAAAGGAGAGCAAGGATCTTACCGTTTCCTGCATTGGAACAGCCACGCTTCCGGATGCTAAGTGCGTTGATGATGTGATGCGTACAAACATTACTTTCCAGCTGGAAGATAAGAGCCAGGGAAAAAGCGTGACTTATGTGCCTGTGGATGGTGAAGGGATAACCGCAGATGGAAAAGTAAAGATCCTGTCCGCAGATATAGAAGAAACAGAAGTGGGCGATTACGTCACAATCCATTGCATCTTCTTAGAAGAGTGCGACAGTATTTCCCTTGACGTAATGGATCTGAATGGAAATCTGTGGCAGCTTTCCGACCTTGGCGGTGGTTCAGAGGTGGCAGAGGTTGGAAAAGAAGCCACCTTCCAGAGAAGCTATCAGAAAACGGACCTTGCCGACGAAATCGGAATACGGGGATATGACTATGAAACGAATACCACGTATGAGCCGGTAAAAATGAAGCTTAAGAAATAGAATAATCGAAAAAAGTCCCCATTCACTGTTTTTTGCAATTAAAACAGTGGGATGGGGACTTATTTGATTTGTTAAATTAAGATTATCCGAACTTTCGCATATTGCTCAGATCGGAAAAATCAATCATTTTGATTTCTTCAATGTTGCCGGTTGAGCCCATTGGGCAAACGGCGTAGTTTCGCGTCTCATTTCCTATAGTAAGCTTTACCACATAATGCCATATGGACCATGATGGAGAGCCAACCGGATAATCACCAAAGCAATAATGAATATCATCAAATCCACCGACTAATTCAGCGAACTCACCGAGAACTGACGGTGATGTGCTAGAGTTCCAACGGTAAGTTACAAAAAATGGCTCATTGGGATCTGCTGCCAGATCGACTGTATGATCGTTATATCTGGTTAAATATTTAAAGCGGCCTGGTTCTCTGAGGTAGGCACTTATAGCGTCCATCTTTTCAAAAGGAGTCATATCAGCAGTTGTAGTTTTGTTAATAATGTCAATCAGCCATGCGTTTTCTGCCTGATCATAATCCAGAACATTTAATGTCACTGTATTTGCAACCGTATAACCTGATAATGAATATTCCCTGAATTCTACAGTGTAGGTTCCTGCTTCGAAAAATTTCACGTATTTGATATAACCGCCTTTTACTTTCTTTAATGAAGTAGTTTCTGAGTCATTGTTTTCTAAAGGAATATCATCAAAGAAACGAGATGAACCACTTCTGTATGCGCTGGTCCGCGAGTCATTTCCATTAAAAATCAAGGAAAAAGAGTTCGGATCCGGATTGTCTGTCTTTATAAAAAGAGGTTTGAGACAATCGGTGTAAATATCTGCCTTCTGTTTGTCCAGACCGTAAATTTCATATGTATATTTAGCTGGTGCATTTTCTTTTTGGTCGTGTGCAGGCAGATCAGCTTTGGGAATCGGTGTGGGTGTAGGAACCGGTGTGGATGTAGGCGTTGGTGTAGGTGTAGGGGTTGCACTTTGGTGGGTACTGTTTGTCTCTCTGTTTGTTGTGCAATGGCCTGTAGAAGACCATTTGGAATAGTATTTTTTTCCTTTAACGGTCATGTAAGTGCGGGTTTGCATATAATATGTAGTCCCGGCACGGAGGCCATTGAGAAAAATTGTGTTGTTTTTGTTACCTTTGACTGTTATAGTTTTTGCATTTTTTAGTTTTGAATTAGTGGCATAGCGCAGCTGGTAACCACTGGTCTGGGAGGTTTGTCTTTTTACTACTACAGTTGCAGCTGCTGTTTTTGCATAGATATTCATTATCTGGGCTTTCGGCGGTAAAATAACAAACTGTTTTTTAGCAGTGCCGGTATAAGTGCCTTTTCCAATAATCTGAACCGTGTAAGTTCCTACTTTTTTGCAGCCTTTAGAGTACTTTACAATATAGTTTTTCTTTTCCTTCAAGACTTTTCCTTTATAAGTTACTCTTACTTTTGGACGCTGTACCTTTTTATTATAAGTGAGCTTTGTGGCTGATAATTTAATCCTGGTATTTTTCACATTTACCCTTGCTGCGGCAAATACCTGGCTTGAACTGCAAAACAGAAGCAGTAAAATGATGAGGCAGAGGTGAATCTGCCGGTGTAGATGATGATTTTTTTTCATGGCTTTTTACTCCTTTTATATGATAAGTTTATTGGGTTTTGTAAAAATATAACTATTTATGACCAGACCGTAGCAGCCATTTCTGGTCAATCTTTTTTACCTCATCATCTGCAAACCGGATATGCAGTCTGACGGAATTGGACAGTTGTACGATTTCCTCTACAGTACCTTCCCCAAATTTGGGATGAGTTACCACATCGTTTACCTGGAATTTTATTTCGCTATGTTTGGCGCTTTTGTAGGCCTGTTCACGGCGGTAGGTGTCCCGGATGGGAACTGTCTTGTCGTGAATAGGATTTTTCAGAGCTTTGTCATAATTGTGCTTCAGAAGGCTTTCTCCGATTCTGTAATAAGGAGTAGGCGCGGCGCCCACAAGAGAACAGCAGTATTTCCAGGCGCTCCCGTGCTTCCCGGCCTGCCAGTTGTACTGCGCCGGTATTTTCATATTGTATTGCATATAATGGGCGTATTCGTGCTTATAAAGATCCAGGCGATCCTCTTTGGAAAGAGGCTTCTTTACGGCATAACCAATAAACAGAAGGGAAAAATAGAAGCTTTCTTTTTCGTGGGCAGAAGCCGGGGTATAAGAGCCAAGTACAGCTTCATCGTAACCAAAGCGGATAGGTACAGAAGCCCCCCGAAGACCAAATTTGCGGTCAAGAGTCTGGAACAAAGCGCGGATCTGAGCTTCGTGGATGGTAGCTTCATTATCAAGAAGTTTACGGATAGATGGGTCAATATTCATGCAGTTACTCCTTTAAAAATTATTAACTGGAAAAAATACATGCCAAGTTTTATGGCGTTTGACTTGAAAACTCCCACTGACAGATCGCGAAGCGACTGCGTTCATGAGCAAGTAGCGAAGCGGACATTCCAGGTCCGCTTCGCTGATAGATAAAAAAAATAGATGCTGCAATCTGCAACATCTATAATAGCGAGAGGGGGATTCGAACCCTCGACACCGCGGGTATGAACCGCGTGCTCTAGCCAACTGAGCTATCTCGCCATATTCAATTAAAAACTTTTGCTGAAAAGTCTGTGCGTATAAAAGACTATCAGCAAAGTAGCGAGAGGGGGATTCGAACCCTCGACACCGCGGGTATGAACCGCGTGCTCTAGCCAACTGAGCTATCTCGCCATATTCAATTAAAAACTTTTGCTGAAAAGTCTGTGCGTATAAAAGACTATCAGCAAAGTAGCGAGAGGGGGATTCGAACCCTCGACACCGCGGGTATGAACCGCGTGCTCTAGCCAACTGAGCTATCTCGCCATATTCATTTCATAAGTATGGGGCCTACAGGGCTCGAACCTGTGACCCTCTGCTTGTAAGGCAGATGCTCTCCCAGCTGAGCTAAGACCCCATATACAAACTGTGAAGTATCTTCTCTTCCGCAGCTCGCTTTGCTATTATACTATTAACTGTCGCAAATTGTCAACAACTTTTTTTAATTTTTTCAAAAAAATTTAGAATTATATTTTTTTACTATTTTATTGGAAAAAAAGAAAACTAGAGCCTGTTTGCAAAATCTCCCGCAAAGTGGGGCGTGCAGATTGCAGAAAGCCTTTCTCAAACAAGCTCTGGAAACAGAAATTTTTATTTTGGGTCCTTATTTGCAAAAAGCGGAAAACAATTTGGCAAGTAAGGTTCTTTCCAAAATGAGAATTGGTGTTATACTGAGTCTGTAAACAAGAAGAGCAAACAAAAGCATACCGGATACCTGTAAGAAGAAAAAGAACGGACGCAGCGTATTCGTATGGTCTCATAAGAAAGGGCTCACAAACACGCCTTGAGACCATAATTGCGATCAGCTGACAATTGTTTTTCCTATTAGGAAACGTCAGTTGGCGATACGAAAAATAGAAGAGGAGAAGATGGTATGAAGATTTTAGATTCCAAATTTATGAAGGGCTTTATCAAAATGGCGGACGATGGTTTCCAGCAGGGCTGGCATGAGAGAAACGGTGGAAACTTAAGCTATCGTCTGAAAGCAGAAGAAGTAGAAATGATCCGTCCCCGTCTGAATGCACCAGGCGAGTGGCAGCCTATCGGCACAGAGGTGCCGGGACTTGCAGGAGAGTTTTTCCTGGTAACCGGAAGCGGCAAATATTTCAGAAACATAGCAGTTGACCCGGAAGCCTGTCTTGCAATCATTGAACTGGATGATAAAGGTGTTAATTACAGGATCCGCTGGGGACTGGTAGAAGGCGGCCGCCCAACCAGCGAGCTTCCAACCCACCTTATGAATCATGAGGTAAAAAAGAAGCTTACAAACGGCAGACATCGTGTTATTTATCACGCGCATACAACCAACACCATCGCATTAACCTTTGTCCTTCCATTGGATGACAAAGTATTTACAAGAGAGCTTTGGGAGTCTGCAACAGAATGCCCGGTTGTTTTTCCAGACGGTGTAGGTGTTGTAGGCTGGATGGTACCAGGCGGAAGAGAAATTGCAGTAAAAACAGCTGAGTTGATGAAGAAATATGATGTTGTTATCTGGGCACATCATGGAATGTTTTGCTCCGGCGAGGACTTTGATCTGACCTTTGGGCTTCTCCATACAGTAGAGAAATCAGCGGAAATTCTGGTGAAGGTAATGTCCATGGCACCGCGTAAGCTTCAGACCATTACCCCTGACGATTTCCGTGCAGTAGCCAAAGACTTTCATGTTACTTTACCGGAAGAATTTCTTTATGAAAAAGAGCAGTAAGTAAATTAATATAATGAATGTGAGATCTGTCTGTGATGAGAAAATTCACAGGCAGATTTTTTACGTTAGAGGAAATCAATTTTAATAAATGTTTATAAAATATGAAAAAATTGCTGTCAAGCGTTTTTGAAAATGTCCTAAAATAATTGAAGTATTAGCCCCGGCTTTTTGCTGGGGCTTGTTATATTGAT
>NZ_JADPEX010000028.1:0-64627 GCF_015668065.1 Ruminococcus sp. 1001713B170207_170306_F1
AACCTTGAGGAGATATTTTATTTTAACAACAAAAAAATGCCGTATTTATGCGGCTTTTGGCGTTTCGCAAACGCCTATAAAAAAGCAGCATAAAAGGAGATGAACTATGTCCGATTTACTTGAATATAAATGCCCCTGCTGCGGCGGAGCTATCGAATTCAACAGTACGCTCCAGAAGATGAAATGTCCTTACTGCGACACTGAATTTGATATGGAAACCGTCAAAGAATTTAACGAAGCAGCAGCTAACCAGCAATCTGATGAATTGAACTGGGAAAGTGCTTCAGACAACTCCTGGAAGGAAGATGAAGCCAGCGGAATGTCCGTTTACATATGCCAGTCCTGCGGCGGAGAAATCGTTGCCGATGAAAGCACAGGTGCTTCCTCTTGCCCATTCTGCGGCAATCCAGTGGTAATGTCCGGCAAATTTTCCGGTACCCTGCGTCCGGATTTTATCATTCCGTTTAAGCTGGACAAAAAGGCAGCCAAAGAAGGTCTGACCAAACATCTTCACGGCAAGATCCTTTTACCCAAAGTATTTAAAAAGGAAAATCACATTGACGAGATCAAAGGTGTTTATGTGCCTTTCTGGCTTTTTGACACCGACGCCTCTGCAGATATCCGCTATCATGCCACCAAGACCCGTTTCTGGAGTGACAGCGACTATGATTATACGGAAACCAGCCATTACTCTGTTTTCCGGGCTGGAAACATCGGGTTCGACCAGATTCCGGTAGACGGTTCTTCCAAAATTGACAATGATTTAACAGAGTCTCTGGAGCCTTATGTAATTTCCGAGGCTGTGGACTTTGCCACTCCTTACCTGGCAGGATACGTTGCGGACAAATATGATGTATCCGCAGAAGAATCTGCTGAGCGCGCCAACCAGCGTGTAAGAAAAGCCGCTGAGGATGCTTTTCGCGATACGGTCATCGGTTATGACAGCGTTACCCCTGAAGATACCCGTATTCAGTTAAAAGGCGGTAAAACCCACTATGCCCTTTTCCCGGTATGGCTTCTTTCCACCACCTGGAAGGGCAACCACTATCTGTTCGGCATGAACGGACAGACTGGTAAATTTGTAGGAAATCTGCCTGTAGATAAAGGTATTTTCACTAAATGGTTCCTTGGACTTACTGCAGGTTTTTCCGTTGCTGCTTACGCCATTGCATGGCTGATTCACACATTTTGTTAAGGAGGAACATGCCATGAAAAAACAATCATTTGGAATTATTCTGGCGGCAGTGCTGGGAGCAGGAAGCCTTTTCAGTGCAGTTATTCCAGGCACGGATGCGCTTTTTACTACTGCTTTGCCAGGTACGGGAGCTGTTACGGTACAGGCCGAAGCTTCCAACAGCTTTGGCGGATCCGGCAGTGAGGAAGATGACTCTTATCAGGACTTTGCAGCCTCCGAATTTTCCCTTGTCCTGGACGAGGCGGATCTTCTCACAGATGAAGAAGAATCCCAGCTTCTGGATAAGCTGGAAGCCATCACCGGGGAATACAATCTGGAAGTGGCAGTTGCCACAGTAGAGTCGAAAGACGGCAATGAGATGAACTACTTTACAGATCATTTCTTCGATGAGAATGGTTACGGAACCGGCGAAAACCACGACGGAATCCTGTTCATGGTCAGCATTGGCGACCGTGAATGGCACATTACCACCCACGGATATGGTATGACTGCGTTTAACGATGACGGACTTGCTTATCTGAAGGAAAATGTAGAGCCTCTGTTAAAGGATGAAAACTTCTACGGCGCTTTCGATACCTACGCAGATCTGTGTCAGGATCTGTTGGAAATGGCTGCTAACGGGGAGCCTTATACAGAGCCCTTTTCTTCCATATGGATTCTCATTTCCCTGGGAATCGGTCTTGTGCTTGCGTTTCTGTGTACCATGGGCATGAGAGCCCAGCTGAAAAGCGTACGGACACAGGACAGCGCAGTGGATTATGTGCGCCAGGGAAGTATGGCACTGACAAGATCAAACGATATTTTCCTGTATCACACAGTTACCAAAACAGCGAAACCGAAGGATAGTGACAGTTCCTCCGGCGGCTCAGACAGCGATCACGGAGGTACAGGCGGAAGCTTCTAAAAAGATTCCTTCTTGCAGAATTGCACTGCGGCAGGTCGCCTCGAACGACACCTCCCCTTCCGCCGCAGTGCGATTCTGCCCGGTAATAGGAAATTCCAACAGCATTTCCTATTACAACATAAAAAAGAACTCGATTCATACATGGCAAATAAATGTACTTAGAGCCTCTTTGAAAAAGACTCCCGAATTTATTTGCTTTGAATCGAGTTCTTTTTATATATCAGCTAAACGGACATTTCACCTGCCGGCAGCATCACCATATAGGAAAGCCAGCCGGATCAGTCGTCTTCCATCTCCTCTTTCTTCTTTGCAGTCTCAAACACATAGTCATTTCCCGGAAGAACGGCGTTCAGCAGGATTCCTACAATTGCAGCAAGTGCAAGTCCTGTAAGAGTAATATGTGCGCCTGCGATGGTAAATGTAAGTCCATCGGAAATACCAAGACCACAAACCAGGATAACCGCTGTAATAACCAGGTTACGGGAACGTGTCAGATCTACTTTGTTCTCAACTACATTACGGACACCAACAGCAGAGATCATTCCATAAAGAATAAAACTGATACCACCGATGATCGCAGACGGAAGGGAACTGATCACCTCAGCCATCTTCGGGATAAAGCTGAGGATAACTGCATAAATAGCAGCCAGACGGATTACCTTCGGGTCATAAACACGGCTCAGAGCAAGAACACTGGTGTTCTCTCCGTAAGTTGTATTTGCAGGTCCACCGATCAGTGCTGACAAGGAAGTTGCAAGTCCGTCACCCAGAAGTGTACGGTGAAGTCCCGGATCTTCGATGAAATTGCGGTCAACTGTTGCGGAAATAGCAGAAATATCGCCAATGTGCTCCATCATGGAAGCAATCGCAATCGGCGCCATTGCAAGGATTGCAGTAATGTTAAATTTGCAGAGGAAGAATTTCGGAACACCTACGATCGGCGCGCTTGCTACTCCTGCAAAGCTGAGGATAGCACTTCCATCTGCGTTTGTCATGCCAAGGGCATTCATGATCAGGGCAACCACATAAGAAACAACAATACCCATCAGAATCGGAATAATACGGAACATTCCAACGCCCCAGATATTGAAGAAAATAACAGTTCCAAGTGCGATCAAAGCAAGGATCCAGTTCTGGGATGCGTTGCTGATTGCAGACGGTGCAAGGCTAAGACCAATACAGATAATAATCGGACCAGTTACAACCGGAGGCAGATAACGCATGACGCGCTTTACACCAATTACCTTAACGATCATTGCAAGTACCAGATACAGAAGTCCTGCTACAAACACACCACCGCATGCATATGGAAGCTTCTCTCCATAAGACATGTTGGCAAAAATTCCAGTGTCAAGCTCTGCAACTGTGGCAAATCCGCCAAGAAATGCAAATGATGAGCCCAGGAATGCAGGTACCTTCAGCTTAGTCAGTACATGGAACAGAAGTGTTCCGAATCCGGCACAGAACAGGGTTACCTGAATGGATAAGCCCTCGCCGTGAAAATAGTTATTTACCAGGATCGGCACCAGAATGGTAGCACCAAACATGGCGAACATATGCTGGAGTCCCAGGATCAGCATCTGTGGGATTCCCAGCTTTTTGGCATCATAAATGCCCTCAACTCTGAATTTCATAAATATAGTTCCTCCTTTTCCCTTAGAGCGTGTTTGAAAAAGGCTTTCTGCAAGATGTGCGTCACAATTTGTGGGAGATTTTGTCCGGATGAAGGCGCCGTAGCGGACTACGGCAACTGAATTCGGGCAAAATATACCGCAAAGTGGGGCGTGCAGATTGCGGGAATGATTTTTCAAACACGCTCTAGCGCCTGTTCACGACCTGACTGGTAACGCGCTTCACAATGCACAGAAATCATACATTCGCATGATTTCTTCCAATACGGTCTATACTGTGAACAGCAATCTTGTTATAGTATAAAGTATGCGACAATTTTTTACAATTATTGACTTTCTATAGAAAGTGCGATATGATTTTTACAGTATTCCCATAAAGCATTTTCAATACGCTATAGAGCCTATTTGAAAAAAGTTCTGAAGGGATTGTTAGTTCCTGTTCACTGGTAACGTTCCGCGAGGTGTTTTTTGTGAACAAAGTTCACGGAAAACCCGAGAATTAAGTTTGCGCAGCAAACGCTACTTCTTGTGCTTATCACAAGAAGGTTCGTCTTTCTGTGCATCGCGAAGCGTGTTACTGATCACGGAGTGAACAGTAACGATTGTTATTGCATAGGGCAATGGCAACTTTATCACACTACGGAGGTTTTTATCATGTCAAATTTTTCAGATATGGACAATGTTTTTATTATGGATCACCCGCTGATCCAGCATAAGATTTCCATTCTTCGTAATAAGGAGACCGGAACAAACGAATTCCGCAAACTTATTGAGGAGATTGCAGTTCTTATGGGTTTTGAAGCTCTTCGCGATCTTCCTCTTGAGGATGTTGAAGTTGAGACTCCTATTGAGACTTGCAGAACTCCTATGATTTCTGGTAAGAAGCTTGCTGTTGTTCCTGTACTTCGTGCAGGTCTGGGTATGGTAAATGGTATCACCACTCTGGTTCCGTCTGCCAAGATCGGTCATATTGGTCTTTACCGTGACCCGGTTACTCATGAGCCTCATGAGTACTATTGTAAGCTTCCGGATCCTATCGACCAGCGTCTCATCGTTATGGTTGACCCCATGCTTGCAACTGGCGGCTCTGCTATCTCCGCCGTTAACTTCATCAAACAACATGGTGGAAAGAGCATTAAATGTATGTTTGTTATCGCTGCTCCGGAAGGTCTGAAACGACTTCATGAGGTGCACCCGGATGTGCAGATCTATGTAGGACATCTGGACAGAGAACTGAACGACCGCGCTTATATCTGCCCGGGACTTGGCGATGCAGGCGACAGAATTTTTGGTACTAAATAGATTTTTGACCAGAGCATATTTGAAAAAGGCTGAATTCCGGAAATTATCTCATTTCCAGAATTCAGCCTTTTTTTGCCCGATCATGCTTTTTCCATCTTCGCCTTATACTCTACGCAAAGCATGGTAATATCATCAAACTGCGGTGCCTCTCCCACAAAAGCATCAATATCTTTTTTCACTTCAGGCAGAATTTCTGATGGTGTTCTGTCTTTTACACGATTCAGAACCTGCTCCAGACGCTCCATTCCATAAAGCTGATTTTCTACATTTGTAGCCTCAGTCACACCGTCTGTATACTGGAAGATCAAATCTCCCACATCCAGCGTCATACTGCCGGCTTTATAGTTCATATCTTCAAATCCAGCAAGGACAAAGCCTGGACGGATCTTATATGCCTCAAAACTGCCGCCTGCTTTACAGATAAATGGCATTTCATGTCCAGCATTTACGAAACAGAACTCTCCTGTCACCAGATCCAGCACACCTTCAAAAGCAGTGATAAACAAGCCTTCACTGTTTGCCTCACAAAGAAGATTATTTACAGTAGAGAAAACCTCCCCCAAATCTCTTCCTGGTGTAGTGTGATCCTTGATAAGCGTTTTTCCAATGACCATAAAGAGCGCAGCCGGAACACCTTTTCCGGATACATCGGCCATAACAATTGCCAGATGTGTCTCATCTACCATGAAGAAATCGTAAAAATCACCGCCAACTTCCTTTGCAGGTGTCATAGTTGCATAAATATCAAATTCCTTACGATCCGGAAAAGCCGGGAAAATACATGGCAGCATAGATGCCTGAATATTCCTGGCGATATCCAGCTCAGTGCCGATTCGCTCCTTCTCAGCAGTCACTTTGGACAAATTGGCAATATAATTTTCAAGCTCTTCCATCATAAAGTTGAAAGAGTCACTTAGTGCCTCGATCTCATCACCAGTTTTCATGGTAATTCTCTGATTCTCAAACTTTCCGCTCTCTGTAATCTCCTGGGTAAAATCAGCCAGCCTGCTGATCGGTCTGGTGATTGTCTTTCGCACAAAGACAATATACGCAGCCATCGTCACTGCGATAATGCAAAAAGAAATCAGCAGCATATTGATAAGAAAGGAATTCAGATAATTCCTGACCTCTTTCATATCCAGAATATACTGAATTTCTGCCAGAGCCTTTCCATTCTCGTCCAGAATCACCGAAATGCCCGTGTAATTATAGCCATAGCTGTTGTCCGTCACAAGCGGATGATCCACACCTTTATTCTGCTGATACTGGTTCCATATGGTAATATATTTCTCCATGTCAGCAGGATCATCAGGATTTGCAGCATCAGTGTACAAAATGTCACTTCCATAGGCAATCTGATTCGCAGGATCATCTCCCAATTCCTCAACCAGGGCATCTATGTAGAAATGAACACTGTCTTCATCCGGAACAACCAGAGACAGATATGTAACATCGCCGTCCTTTTTCAGCTTGTTAAACAACGTAACCATTTCCGAATATTCTTCTGTCTTGTCCCCACCTTCTGCCAGGATTTTCTTCACATCCGAAACCGACATCATATCTGCAATACTATTGCTGTTCGTCATTACCCTCTGTGCATATAGATTTTCCAGATAGGATCTGGAGCTTCTATAACTGAAAAGAGAAATGGCAATGGTAAGGATTACACCGATCACGCCAAGTGAAAGTATAAATTTAGGAAGAAGTTTTATTTTCATTTGCAATTCCTTTCCTTAACTTTCTTAAAATAAACCTCTGCATCACACTTGCAGCGTCCTTTGCAATATGGACAATAAAGTTCTTTTTTATTATACCAGATCATCTTTGCAGAAAAAAGATGAACAAACTTACATTCCTGAAGTGCCCTTTCCAGAGGAACTTTACCGCCTGCATTCCAGCAGATGATAAACACTTCCCCTATGCCCTTCTCCGCAAACTGATTCAATGCATAGTTCATAAGCCCAACTGCCAGACCCTGTCTGCGAAATGCTTCTTTTATTCCTACTGACTGAATCTTGCCAACAGGTGCCAAAGTATCCTGCTGGCATACCCGTTGGATTTTCTGTTCCGTAAGCCTGGTATCCTCTGCAATCTGCTTCTCATTGGTAAGATAGTAATAAATATAGCCTGCAAGTTCTCCTTCTGCAGTTCTCAGCAGCAGAAATGCTCGTTCACTGCTTCCAATGGCCTGCTCAAGTTCTTCTTTCTGATATAGATTTTCGCCTACGCACCGGTCCATAAGCTGCAGTGTTTCTTCAATATCCTCTTTTTCCAATGAACACAGACAAAATTCTCTGCCAGAAGCCCCAAGCCAGCCTGTCTTTTGTGTCATAAGCTTCCCCTCTCACAGGACAAAATCTGCATGCCCATTGTAATCTCCGATTCCTCACTCAGAATCAGCTGCTGAAGTTCTTCATAATTCTTCTTCAGCCAGTTCTGCCAGTCCTGATATTTTCTGTTATCCGGTTCTTCCGCCAGCAAGATTTCCACATCCTCGGGCAAATAGGAAAAAAAGGTCTGGAAAATATCTTCTTTTTGCTGCTGTTCGCCTTTGGCAGCGGAAATCCCCTTGCACCAGACATGGATATGATCGTATCCGCAGTTGGTCAGCCAGCCGGGAACGGCCTGACCGGTTTCTCTTTTTCCTGCGTATTTGTCCTCTTTTAAGATATCCAGAAACTGTCCAAGAAAATTCTTTTCATCTGGAGCCAAAGTGGATATGCGGTCATTGCTTTCTGTGATAAAAATCACTCCGCCTTTTTTCAAAAAATTCTTCAATGTGCGAAGCAGCTTTTCCCCATCATGCAAATGCATTAATACAAAAGAAAGACAGATCAGATCAAATTCTCTGTCTTCCGGTTCCGTGCATAGCTTCTGAAAATCCGCGGAAAACGAATCCCGATCCACATCCATCTGATAAAAAGAAAATTTAGTATTTCCGTACTGACTGTTGGCTCTTTCCACAAGCTGCTGATTATACTCCAGGCCAATCACCCTGGAAATCCTGTCATCTGAAAAGCGGTGAAAGGTTCGGGCTCCATCATTGCAGCCAATATCCAGAACAGAAAGTTCTGACTTTCCCTTAAAAAAATGCTCTAACGCAGGTTTCTCTGCCTGTGACAACAGCAAATTCTGTCTTCTCAGTCGTTCCCTCTCTTTTTCTTCCTGAAATACTAACTGACTTTGCACTACTTGTCTCCTTGTCCGTCAAAATTTATGCTCTGAATAATAACCGCTTCGCATTCTCTTCCGTCACTGCAATTACTTCTTCTGCAGTAATTCCCTTGATCTGCGCCAGGGCTTCTGCAACATAGGGCAGATTCAAGGAGGAATTTCTCCTGCCTCGATTGGGCTCCGGTGCCATGTAAGGGCAGTCCGTTTCCAGAACGATCTGGGACAGCGGCGCTATGGCAGCTACTTCTTTCAGCTTCTTTGCATTTTTGAAAGTAAGCACGCCGCCAATGCCAAGATAAAGTCCCATTTTCAAATATTCCGCCGCAATCTCCTTACTGTAGGAAAAGCAGTGAATGATTCCTCCGGACATATCTTTTTTCATATATTCCTTTACAATCTCCAGAGTGTCCTCGGCTGCATCCCGGCTGTGGATCATAAATGGCAGTTTCTCCTCCCTAGCAATGTCCATCTGCGCCCGGAACATCTCCTGCTGCTGTTTATGCTCCGCCTCTTCCTTATGCCAGTAATAGTCCAGACCAATTTCTCCGATGGCGACCATTTTCTCCAAATGGGAAAGACGCCGGATCTCATCCAGAGTATCCTGTGTCATAATTCCTGCATCGTCGGGATGAACCCCCACTGCGCCATACACAAAAGGATACGCTTTTATCAATTCCAAGGTCCCGCCAAATCCCCCGACGGACGCGCACACATTTACAATACAGCCCACTCCCCCGTCTTTCATGGAAGAAAGGAGCTGATCTCTGTCTTCGTCAAATGCCTCATCATCATAATGTGCATGTGTATCAAATATCATTTTTCTGCCTCATTTTTCTTTGAGATACAACAATTATAGCATACAAAAATCATACCAGTAAAGTGTTATAAACCGCTTTATGAAAGTTCTATTTCAGTGTTACTGTGAATGGAACGAACATCAAACTATTTTAAATACAATTTCAAAAACAGTAAAAAAATACTTGACAATTCAGAAGATTCGACCGATAATGTGAAAAACAAATCAGCAAAGAAGCCGGTGCAGATATGCGCTGGCTTTTTTTATACTCGTTATTGGGAGGCGCCTATGGAACTACATTTATCTACATTTGTAATAATAAGCATATCCTTCTTTTTTGCAGGAATCATTGATGCCGTATCCGGAGGCGGAGGTCTCCTCACCCTTCCCACCTTTATGCTCACTGGATTCCCGGTGCATCTGATTGCAGGAACAAACCAGTGTTCCTGTCTTCTCGGCGGCTTCACATCACTTTATAAGTTTATAAAAAGCGGACATGTTTACTGGTTCACTGCATCCATAGCAGGAATAAATGCTGATATCATAGAGCAAAGGACAGTGACGGAAAATGAAAAGCCAGATGAAAATGATCTCATATACTGTTGAACCGGAAGAACTTCCTGTTTTTGAGAAGTATTACCAGAATTACAATATAGACCTTAAGCTTCTCAGCGAAAAACCTACACTAATAAATACTGCCCGGAGTTCCGTCATTGATTCAACAGCACTTATTCAAGCACTTGAAAGCGGCCATATTGCAGGAGCAGGTCTTGATGTAATTGATGGAGACCGGAATATTTATTACCGAGATCACAAAAATCAGATGATTATACATCACGAAATGGCAATCTTAAACTCTATGCCTAATGTACTTATGCTGCCTCACGCCGCATATTTTACAGATCAGGCACTGGAAGATATGGTGCACAACTCTCTGGTTGTAACAAGCCAGTATTTTAAAACTATGAAAGAGCAGCCATAAGCAGTCTTCGTCAGCTCCCAAACTGAGAATCCCCTCCACAAAAGCAACTGCTGCATAGTGGAGGGGATTCTCATTTACTATAAAATTTATGAATATTTACTGCCTTGCACAATTTCCAGCTTCCCCGGCCATAATCTCAATACCATGGCCAAGAGCTCCAATAATGTATTCCAGACTCTCCTTTACTGCTTTCGGACTGCCTGGAAGATTAATAATCAGAGTCTTTTTTCGGATTCCGGCTGTAGCGCGGCTGAGCATGGCGCGTTTTGTGATCGTCATGCTGTAGGCGCGGATGGCTTCCGGGATTCCAGGGACCTTACGTTCTATGATATCTTCGGTAGCCTCCGGCATAATATCCCGCGGGGAAAAGCCAGTTCCACCAGTAGTCAAAATCAGTTCTGCCTGATTCTCATCTGCGATTTCCGCCATTCGTCTGGAAAGCATGGCACGGTCATCCGGAAGAATATCCATAGATACTACCTGATAGCCTTCTCTTTCTGCAATTTCCTTAATTGCCGGACCGCTTAAATCTTCCCGCTTGCCCTGAAATCCCATATCACTGGATGTGATAATTGCTACTCGTTTCATTTTTCTCCCCCCTTCGTTTTTATTTCTTTGAATAAAAAATCTCCACTCTTACCACCAGTTTTCTCTACCAGGTGAATATCCGTCATCACCATATGCTTGTCGATTGCCTTGCACATATCATAAATTGTAAGAAGAGTCACCTGCACACCTGTAAGGGCTTCCATTTCCACACCGGTTTTACCGTCTGTCTTCACAGTGCAAAAAGTGCGGATAATTTCATTTTCTTTTTCAATTTCGAAATCAATGGTACATTTGGTAACCGGCAAAGGATGGCACATAGGTACCAGATCCGAGGTGTGCTTCACAGACATGATCCCGGCAACTCTGGCAACGCCAAGAACGTCTCCCTTTGCCACAGTGCCTGCAGTAAGATGCTCCATGATTTCTGCTCCAACCTGGATAGAACCTGTTGCAATTGCAGTTCTGTGGGTAATCGGTTTATCCGAGACATCCACCATAACAGCATTACCATTTTTATCAAAATGGCTTAGTTTATTACACATAATTCGTCCCTTTTTATAACAATATTAACCTATTGTATTATATTCCGGCTATATCAGATGGACGCTTCCGGTCAAAATCAGCAGATTTCAGATCCTGTCGGCATATTTTTTTCAGGGCTGACTACGCATACATTTCCCTCAGCATCCTCTGCGCAGAGAATCATTCCCTCACTAAGAATTCCTGCAAGTTTCGCTGGTTTTAAGTTGGTTACTACCATAACCTTTTTGCCAACCATTTCCTCTGGTGTATAGTAAGCCTTGATTCCAGATACGATCTGGCGAACCTGGCTTCCAATCTTAACCTGGGAGCAAAGAAGCTTCTTGGATTTCTTCACCGCCTCACAGGCAATAACCTCACCAACCTGGAACTGAAGCTTTGCGAAATCATCAAATGTGATCTCCGGCTTCGCCTCAATATCTACAACCTTCTCCTCTGGCTTTTCTTCCTTCGGCTCTTCTTTCGGTGGATGAAGCTCGTTTACTTTTTCCATAACTTCTTTGATGTCCATACGGGCAAAAAGGATCTCCGGTTTGTCTGTTACCTTGTTTCCTGACGGATACAGTCCAAATGTCTTCAGATCCTCAAGAGTTCTCTCAGAAGCATTTAACTGACCAAGGATTCTCTTTGTTGTGTCCGGCATAAAGGACTCAAGAAGAGTGGTTCCAATGCAAATGCCCTCAACCAGATTGTAAAGAACGGTTGCAAGACGATCCTGTTTGGACTCATCCTTTGCAAGTGCCCATGGCATTGTCTCATCAATATATTTGTTGCAGCGTTTGAAAATAGTGAACACTTCTGTGATGGCATCTGCTACACGAAGTTTCTCCATCTTTGCATCAACCTTTGCAGGAACAGAAAGAATGAAGCTCTTCAGATCATCGTCAACAGGTTCTGTTACGCCTTTATTCTCTACCACGCCGCCAAAGTATTTGTTTGACATGGAGATGGTACGGTTTACCAGGTTTCCAAGAGTATTTGCCAGCTCGGAATTCATACGCTCTACCATCAGCTCCCAGGTGATCACACCATCGTTGTCAAACGGCATTTCATGAAGTACGAAATAACGGACAGCATCAACGCCGAAGAAATCAACCAGCTCGTCTGCGTAGATAACGTTTCCTTTGGATTTGCTCATTTTTCCATCGCCCTGGAGAAGCCACGGATGACCGAATACCTGCTTCGGAAGAGGCAGATCCAGTGACATCAGGAAGATTGGCCAGTAAATAGTATGGAAACGGATGATATCTTTTCCAATAAGATGAAGGTCGGCAGGCCACATCTTGTTAAACAGTTCAGAATTGTCTCCATCGCAATCATAACCGATTCCGGTAATATAGTTGGTCAGGGCATCCAGCCATACATATACAACATGCTTCGGATCAAAGTCTACCGGAATTCCCCATTTGAAAGAAGTTCTGGATACGCACAGATCCTGAAGTCCCGGAAGAAGGAAGTTGTTCATCATCTCGTTCTTACGGGATTCCGGCTGAATGAATTCCGGATGTGTCTTAATGTGCTCAATCAGACGGTCTGCGTATTTGCTCATTTTGAAGAAATAAGCCTCTTCTTTGGCTGGTACGCATGGGCGTCCGCAGTCCGGACATTTTCCATCTACAAGCTGGGATTCTGTGAAGAAGGACTCACATGGAGTACAGTACATTCCCTCGTACTCTCCCTTGTAGATGTCCCCTTTTGCATACATTTTCTTGAAAATCTTCTGAACCTGTTTCTCATGGTCTTCATCTGTGGTACGGATGAATTTGTCATAGGATGTGTTCATCAGATCCCAGATGCTCTTGATCTGACCGGATATGTTATCAACGAATTCCTTAGGTGTAACACCTGCTTCTTCTGCTTTCAGCTCAATCTTCTGGCCATGCTCGTCAGTTCCGGTCTGGAAAAATACGTCGTAGCCCTGCTGTCTTTTATAACGCGCAATGGCGTCTGCCAGAACCGCCTCGTAGGTATTGCCAATGTGCGGCTTGCCGGATGTATAGGCAATGGCTGTGGTGATGTAATATTTTGGTTTACTCATTGTATTTCCTCCTTTTCTGTGTAACAAAAAGAGCTGGTTAAACTTCTCCTTCCTGTCACAACATAAAAAAACGTCTTCTCAAATATACTGAGAAGACGAGTTATCCCGTGTTACCACTTCTATTCATTCCCGCCTCACGGTACAGATGGAAAAACCATCTTCGGGAATCTCACCGGGTACCTTCATACCCTTACGCTATAACAGGCGTTCCTGTCGCAGCCTAAATTACTTCAACTGCGCCCCTCCAAAGCCATCTTCCATCTGTTCCATACACACCCCCTCTCAGCCTGGAAAAGCAACTCTTAACTGCTCATCTCCCGGGGGATTCTCTGTAATGCGGTACGCAAATGTACTCTCTTTTTCTATGGGTTTGGCTTATAAATTCATATAAAAGAGCGTATCACATTTTAATGGGTTTGTAAACCCAAATTTATCATTTTACAGCGATGCAATATTTATAATTTTAGTGTAAATTTAGCCAAATTACTATTGACAAATTTGCAATTATCTTGTATATTAATATCAGTAACAATTACTATTATTGAGAGAAAGGAGGAATCAGATGGCCACATTGAAATACAGCCGCCAGAGAGAATCTATTAAGGAGTTTCTTACTGGCAGAACCGACCATCCCACCGCTGATTTTGTTTATGAGAATATGAAGCAGATTTATCCAAACATCAGCCTTGGAACTGTATACCGAAACCTCTCTCTTCTCGCTGATCTGGGTGAAATACAGAAGCTTTCCAGCTTTGGCGGAGCAGACCGATTCGATGCCCGCACCGTTCCCCATTGTCACTTTATGTGCACCCGCTGCGGCAGAGTGATGGACGTATTCAGCGAACATATTGATAAAAGCCTTGAGAGTATTGCAGCTGACTTTAAGGATGGTCAGATTTCCGATTATAAAGCAAGATTTTTCGGAATTTGCAAGGAATGCCTGAAGGAAGAGTCTCACTAATCAGTTGAATAAATTTTTCATTTTCTGATCATAGCTATTCTGTAGGGAATTACAGCCGCTCGACAAGCAATGGCCACAGCACCAAACTTTAAGTGAACATTCGATCCTGTTAGAAAAAAGTTTCAATAACTCTTGACAAGCAAGAAACAATATGTTACCATAAAACAGTAATAATTACTATTATTAAAAACTAAATAAAAATTTTATATAAGAAAAGGAGAATTTAATTATGGCTAAATGGGTATGTAGTGTATGTGGTTATGTTCATGAAGGTGACACAGCTCCGGAAGTATGTCCAATCTGCAAGGCTCCGGCTGAGAAATTTACGAAACAGGATGATGAAATGGCATGGGCAGCTGAGCATGTTGTGGGCGTTGCTAAAGGTGTCAGCGAAGACATCCTTGCTGATTTAAGAGCAAACTTCGAGGGCGAGTGCTCTGAGGTTGGTATGTATCTTGCTATGGCACGTGTTGCTCACAGAGAAGGATATCCGGAAGTTGGTATGTATTATGAGAAAGCTGCTTATGAGGAAGCAGAGCACGCAGCTAAATTCGCTGAGTTATTAGGTGAAGTTGTTACAGACAGCACCAAGAAGAACCTTGAGATGCGTGTAGCAGCTGAGAACGGCGCTACAGCTGGTAAGACTGATCTTGCGAAACGTGCTAAAGCAGCTAACCTTGACGCAATCCATGATACAGTTCATGAAATGGCAAGAGACGAGGCAAGACACGGAAAAGCATTCGCTGGTCTTCTTAAGAGATATTTCGGAGAATAAGAAAGCCGCATAAAATAAGGATTATCAAAAGAGGGAATAGAGACATCTGTTCCCTCTTTTTTTGCTGCTTTTGCAGATTTTTTATATTTCCTGTGTCCTTTGCGTGTCCTGCTGCCTTTTTGAAAATCCTAAATGCAAGAAAATCTGTCCTTAAAAAATGTGTCCCGCATTTTAGTTGTTGTCTTAGAGGGAAATCTTGGGCTTAGAATATCTGATATTCTGAGCCTGCGGCTCTCCGATATTGTAAGGGATGGCGACAGATACAGATTAGAGATAACTGGTGCTAGAATATAAATAGTACAAGCCAAAATGAGAAATTCCAAATACACATAAGCATGATACAATAGAGGCATGCTGAAGGAGGATCTCATATGGCAAAGCAACATGACAAACAATTTAAACTTGATGCAGTCCAGTAATATCAGGATCACAAAGATCTCGGGGTACGTGGATGTGCAGAAAATCTTGGCATCGGATACAGCACATTAACAAAATGGCTGAAAGACTTCCGGAAATCAGGTGATATTCCTGTTCATGGTTCTGGTAATTATGCATCTGATGAGCAGAAGGAAATTGCCCGTCTCAGACGTGAATTACGTGATGCCCAAGATGCACTTGATGTGTTAAAAAAAGCAATCAACATTCTGGGAAAATGACGGAAGCCATTTATCTTGAAGTGTCTGAGAAGACGGAAGCTGCCAAAAAGGCTGGGCACCGGGTTTCCGTCTCCGGAATGTTGAAATTTTTAGGTGTCTCTCGCTCAGGATATCTTGCATGGCTCCACCACGTACCTTCTGATACAGAAAAACGTCGTAAAGCTGTAAAAGCAAAAATACAGGATATTTATGATGATTCCAAGCAGAACTACGGTGCTCCGAAAATCACTGTAGAACTTCGAAAAACTGGTGAAGTCATTTCGGAAAGAACCGTTGGTACATATATGCGCCAAATGGGAATCCGTGCTCAGTGGAGCAAACCATGGACGATCACCACAAAAGATTCCGATTTCAGCACTGAATTACAAAATATCCTTGATGGGCAATTTAATCCTGATCGTCCGAATGCAGTCTGGTGTTCGGATATTACCTACATCTGGACAATAGATGGATTTGTCTATCTGACCAGTGTTATGGATTTATTTTCCAGAAAAATCATAGCCTGGACGCTTTCAGAAACACTGGAAGTATCTTGCGTGATTGATACTATAAACAAAGCCAAAGCTCGCCGAAATATCGATCAACCATTAATTATCCATTCGGATCGTGGCAGCCAATATGTTGCAAAGGAATATAAAAAAGCAACCGAAAATATGCAGCGCAGTTATTCGAAGAAAGCTTTCCGTGGGATAATGCATGCATTGAATCCTTTCATTCTACTATCAAACGTGAATGGCTCAATCGCTTTAAAATTCGCGACTATAAGCAGGCATACCAGTTGATTTTTGAATATCTGGAAGCTTTCTACAATACGAAACGAATTCATAGCCATTGCAACTATATGTCGCCAAACGAATTGGAACGAGTGTATGAAAGAACACACACTGAGGCTGAGCTTCTGGCAGGTTAAAATGGGGAGAAATTTCTCATTTTAACTTGTACTAAATCTTGACATAGGACCAAACAGAACAGAAAACAAAAAAGAAACGAGTTTTTACAGTTCCCCTTGTTATTCAGCAGTATATTGAAAATTATTGTTTGAGAAATGGACTCGAAAAAACTGAAAGGATTTTTGATCTGACTGAAAGGACAATCAATAAACAGCTTGCTCTTGTCTGCGATTACCTTGGATTTGAGGGAATCAGAACACACTCTTTCAGAAAGTGGTATGCAACAGAAATTTACAAAAATAATGGCTACGATATTACTTTAGTCCAACGACTGCTCCAACATAGTTCTGCTGCCATTACACAGCGTTATATTGGAATAGAGCCACAGCGGATAGAAGAAGCCATTGAGGGACACACACAGTTATTATAAAAGGGAGCCGAAAAGCTCCCTCCATAGTTTGCAATCTTGAATTTTTTTACTAACCTACCATCCTTTTGGAAACTCCGTAAAAAGAATCTTTCTGATTGTCATCTAACTTGATATATCCTCTCTGTCCATTGTATTTGAAAATCATATAGTTATTATTGTCTTTTGAACAAAATCTCTCTAAAGTAGCAACAGCACCTTTTTTTAGAGTAAAGTTATTTTTCCCACTTGGAGAACTATAAAAAACAAGATTTTTCATTGCTACAAATTTGTTATCATAAAAATAATTTTGGTAACCATCCTGATAATACTCTGAGGTTAATTTACTCTTGTCTTTGTAATATAAAGAAGTTGCAGCGGCTGTATCAGACGCTCTTTTAAATACACCATTTGAATATACATAAGTATATTCCACGTTAACTGTGCCTGTAAGATATGGTTGAATTAAGTATTTTATTTTGATCGTATTATTTCCATTAAATGCTATATCATCAAGTATGGTGTAAGCATGTGAAAAACCACCCAATTTTTCATTTAATACTGTTTGAAATTTATTAGTTGCCTTATTATATTGAATAAAGAAATCGTCTTCGGAATATGAATAACCACTTTGAACTCGTATTATCTGAATATTATTTTTTAATGCTATATAGGATATACAAATATTATCACTCGATAATGCAAACTTCTGTGCATTTTTCCCATTTACAGATATTGATAACGTGCCATTAAATTTATTATCAGACCATCCAATTCCTGTGGCTTGGATATCAAGCTGATCTGCATTTCCGTCTCCTGTCAGATCAATTTTGGTATGTAATTCATGATTTCCATAGACAACATTTATCATACCTAAATTCAGCTTTACTCCAATAATAGCTGTATGAATTGGAGTGTTATTAGATGGTGTATTCGTTGTTCCTACCGTAATTTTACAAGTTGCTTTCTTCCCACTTCCATCTTTCACTTTCACTGTAATTGTGGCAGTTCCATTTCCAACAGCTTTCACAACACCTTTTGAAGATACTGTTGCTACTTTTTTATTGCTTGAACTCCAAGTTACTGCTTTATTGTTAGCACTGCTTGGAGAAATCGTTGCTTTTAAAGTAAGAGATTTCCCCTTTTTAAGTGTAGCTGATGTTTTATTCAGCTTTATGCTTTTTACCGGCTGCTTAACAGTTACTTTGCAAGCGAGTTTTTTCTTTCCATATTTTGCAGTAATTACCGCAGTTCCTTTTTTCTTAGCCTTTACAACACCTTTTGAAGATACTGTTGCTACACTCTTTTTGCTGCTTGTCCAAGTAATTTTCCCCTTTGTTCCACTTGCTTTCAAAGTGTAAGTTTTTCCAACATTAAGGGAAATACTCTTTTTGTTCAACTTTGCCGCACTGGCTGAAACTGGCATGGCAATCACGCTTAACAGTAAACAGCACAATAGCATAACTGACAGTTTTTTGATTCTTTTCATACTCCTTTTCCTCCTTGGATTTTTTCTTTCATAGTACCATGCTGTCCATTTTTTTTACAATCTATTGTATTCGTTTGGTACTCTATAACCAAATACTATAATGGGGCTGTCTATTTCCCGACAGCCCCTTTTTTTGCGTATTTTTAGCTATTACTATGAGAGTCCTGGAAGGCACCTCAGATTGCAAATACATTCGACAGTTGCAAAGTAACTGATTTTCATATATGGTGATGTCGCCAATGACAACATATTCGTAAAAATTAAAATTGCAAGTTCTTTACCGCTTGTAAATCACCGGATGTGACCACTCAAAAAGTCCGTCATAATATTTTCCTTCATATATAAAAGAAGTGTAACAAACTTTATCAACAGTAATCATATATAATTCACTTCCATTTCTTAAGTAAGCCCCGTGTTGATTCATTCCTTCTGAACCATCATAAGCGATGCTGGTATATTCCCACGTAAGATCTTTATGAAAAGTTAAAACTCCAGAAGCCTGATTATCTGGTTTTCTCGAACTCCAGTTTAATTCTAAATCGAACGCATTTCCATCAGGAACAGTTCCTTCATACACATTGTCCTTTATTTTGACACAATAATCATCAACCAGCAGCAATTCTTCTATTCCATTCCAGTCAGTTATTTCAGAGCTGTCAAAAGTCAGCAGATGCGTTTCCGTATCATACGTATAATTTACTGTAATAGTATCTTCTTCCGTATCACTTATTCCCTCATCATAATACAAAATTGTTCCTTGTGTATCTGTTTCTGGTGTTATCTCAAAATAGTCACTTCCATCCTCTTTTGTACTATAGTAAACACCTGCAATTCCGATTTCTTCTATCTTCTTCTCTGCATCATCATGCGCATCACTAAAACCATTTCCATTTATAGAAAAATTATATTTAGAGCTGCCGATGTAGATAACTATTTTAACATCTGAGCCCTTCATTAACGCATCAATAAGAGCTTTTGAATCTTCTCCCGTAAGCTCCAGATCACCATTTGGAGCTGAACTTTTTGGTGTACATTCGCCTGTTTTTTTATCAATTTTGTATTTAAATGCGATTTCATCACTGTCCAAATAGGTTGCTTTTTTGTTCTCATATTCAAGTAATCTGAATGTCAATGATTCCTTTCGAGGTTCATAAAATACGACGACAGCCAGATCCTCCTCCGAAGTAGCAGTATTCTCAAACGTTCCCTGACAAATTGATGCACAAAATATCTTTCCTGTAGAATCGCCAAAGTCATCTACATATTCATTCTCATACCAGTCACCAAATGTGGCAACTCCATCCCCATTTTCAATCTGAGAAATAGAATCATCCTCTGCAAAAACATTTACCGGTGAAAAGCAAAAACTTACTGAACATAATAAACTTGCCAATAAAACCTTTTTCTTCATCTTGTTTTCCTCCTTGCGTTTCTTTGTTATATTGTGCGAACCATAGTCCCTCCCAGCACAACTTGTCTTAAACATTTTCTCAGTCTATCCTCTGGAAATTTTATTCTGCAAATCCAAAATCTTCCAATGTCAGCCCGCAATCCGTAGTAGACAGATAATCTGCCAATGCATCCAACAGTGCTGCATTATGGGTATTCCAATACTCAACCACTGCATCGGAAGCATCTTTCGGGTTTCCTTCCAGGTCATAATACTGTGTAAGGGTGGTATTCTCCTTAAAGGTTGCCGGTTCAAAAGGAACTTTCACGCTACCGTCCATTTCATCTGAACCAATATTACTATACAGCTGTACACTTGATGTTGATTCGTATAAAAAGATAATGGACTGCTGTGTTTTGTCCTCCTGCCCGTAATAAACAGTTTCGTATACCATGATATATGGAATATCGTTATCTTCTGTTGCAGCAATATTAATCACACGGTCAGCATCTTTATAATATTCATGCTGATAATAATTGTCCTGAATCTCTTCTTCATTCGCTTTCATATATTCATAAAGTGTGGCTGCAGAAGCAGACAATTTACTTTTCGTCACCAGACTGCCAAAACCAGCTGCTGTGCAGGCATCGGAAAATCCATTGCTGCTAATGGTAAAATTGTATTTAGAGCTTCCAATATAGATCACACATTTAATATCGTTTCCGCCACATAATGTATCTACGAACCAGTTTCCATCTTCGTCATTCAACGCTCCCAAATATAAATCTCCATTAGGAGCTGTACCGAACAAATTAAACTCTTTTACTTCATCCCCGACTTTTGTTTTTAAGATAAGTTCATCCTCTTCAGAAGACAAATAGGTAGCTGGGGTGTTTCCATACTCCAAAAGCCGAAAGGCTGCAACATACTTCTGGGAAACTTTCTGAATAAAAAGAGCACCGCTAAGTGTAGAACTTGCAGTTGCGGTATTACTGAAATCTCCTGTTATTGGTGTTTTTAACACCGGAGCATCTCCCTCAGTTTTGTCTCCAAATTCATCAACCGACTGGTCAATTATCCATACTCCATACAAATCCCCCATACCGGAATCCTCTTCTGTCTCTGAAACAGCTTCTGCCTCTGCATTCTCTTCCCCATAGGAAAGCGTTGGAGACATAAATACGCACCCCAATGCCAACGCCAGCGCTAATGTTCTTTTCTTCATCCTTTGACCCCCATTTTTTGTAATTTTATTTGAGACTGATAAGTTATCATATAATAATAGGAGGAAGGAAAGCAATTACCTGAAAGCATAGTACAAGAAGAAATTATTACTGTTCACGACCTTCACAGCAACACACTTCGCGATGCACAGAAATCATACTTTGCAGGATTCTGCTACTGCAGCAGGGAGTCCCGGCGGCATCTGCCATTGTGCCGTAATATAAAAAGAGTTACAGACCGCAAAATGATTGATCTGTAACCCTAAAAATCTTATAAAAATATTACTTGAACGCTATATAAAAAAGCTCTCACAGAGCATTACTCCGAAGCAGTCTCAAAATTCGCCTTCGCCGTATCCACCGAATGCTCTGCCTTATTATCAATGTCCACGTCATTTCCTGAAAAAGTGCTTCCCGCGAAATCAAGAACTTCATTTCCAGGCAGATTCTCAATGCAGACCGCCGTTCCATTTCCGGTAAATGTATTATTCAGATAGTTGGGCGCTGTACCATAAGCCATACTGCTGTTAAACTTCAGTGCAATTTTATTATTGGTAAAAGTACAGTCCATTGCATTTACCCAGGCTTCATTATTGGCAATTGCAGCCGTATCCCAACCATCAAAACTGCATTGGGAAAGTAAAGTAAGACAATACGCGTTCACCCCGATTCCAGAATTCCCTTTAAACTGGATTCCTGACATTTCCGCGTAATTTCCATTCAATCCACGCAAGCTGACGGTTCCTGTGAAAGTAGTCACGTCATCTCCGTCTGAGCTGCCATAAATTCCCCACACATGATTTCCAAAAACAATATCACCATCATAAGTTACTGCCGGAAGATGAAGGTAAACCGGAGTTTTCGATGACACCTCTTCCTCAATGGAAGCCAGCAATGCATTCAGTTCCTCTGTGGTCTCCATAGGCGTATCCTCTGAAAAATAGGTAACTGCTGCCTGCTTTTCAATGGTAAGCCGTGTGCTAAGAGAAATCGTATCTCCGTTTTTCATCGTCAGATTCCACAAGATATCGTTAGTACCGCTGTCTGAGGTATAAATAATATCAGAAACATATACTGCATTTGGAAAACTCTCGTTATGAACCGGTTCTACATAATCTACTTTCCGGGAATTTTCTCCAGGTTTTGTATCCACCTTACAGGAAACTACCTTTTCTGTAAATTCTTCCCACGCCAGTTCTCCAGTCTCCTGATCCAGAACATACAGCTGACATGGAAGGGCACTCTCCATTCCCTGCGCCAGTGTATCAGTACGTTCGCCCTGGGCATGTCCTGTTACTCCATCATCTTCGGAAAAATTCAACAGCAGTTTATAAGATTTTCCTTTGTCTGTATAAACCACCTGCGCCCCTCCCTCATAGGACTTCGGACGGTGATGCAGGGAAAAAGCTGCTCCAACAGCTGCCAGAAGCACTACCACAGCAGCTGCTCCAAAAGCCGCCTTTCTCCATCGTTTCGGTGCTTTTATCTCCTGTTTTTCCTTCTGGACTGCTGTACAATGAGGACAAAAAGAAGCATTGTCCGGAAGAGGCTGTCCGCATTTTATACATTTTTTACTCATATTTTTCTCCTATTACGATATATTTATGGTTAACATACCTTACAGTCAGTAAGTAATTATCCATCTTGTATTATAAATTTACAGGCTTTTTTCCAGAGACCATAAGCTTTTTATGCTTTACAAAACCTCCATCAGATGAAGGATATTCTTGTATCTTTTCTCCGGATTTACCATGGTACAACGCTGGACGATCCTGCCCATTCTTCCGCTGGCAAGCTTCCTGGAGGGATGTTCCCCAGTCAGCATAATGTTCAGCAGAACTCCCAGTGCATAAATATCCGCACGCCCATCAGACTGGGAGAGCCCATACTGTTCCGGTGCTGCAAAGCCTGTGGTTCCAAGAATCTGTGTATCTTCTCTGTTTTCATTTTTATAAATTCTGGAAGCATCAAAATCGATAAGAACCGCTTCGGTTCCACGTATGATCACATTATCTGGCTTTACATCTCTATGTACAACTCCCAGGGAATGGAGCACCCACAAAGCCATGCACAGCTGGCGGGTGATCTGCTTTGCCTGTGCCGCTGTCAAAAGTCCACCCTGTAAAATCTCCCCCAGCGTATCACCTTGCACATATTCTTCCAGAAGAGCTGTTTTTCCCTCCTTTTCCCCCACCTCCATGATCTGGGGCAGATTGGGACAGGATACCGTAAGAAGCTTCCGGTACACTTCACTGCTGCCGGAAAAATGTCTGAAAATATAGCGGTTTCCGCTTGCCCTGTGGCGTATCAAGGTTACTTCGCCCCGCTCGCTTTTTTTGATCAATGTGACCCTGTCATATTCATCACAAACTGCGCCTAAAAGACTGTCATAAATTTCCATATTTCTCCTTATCACCAACTATCATTCCCCAAATGGACATATCACCTGCACGCTATGAAAATCAGATGTTCCTCGCCAATGGCACTCCCACAGCTATGGAATACTGCCAGAGGGCAGCAACCACTATGCTGACTGCATATTGTTTTTCAGAATTTTTTATAGTATAGTTTTATTTGATTGTATTGTTAAAATTATTTTAACTTATTGACAAATTATTGTAAAGGCGCGAATATGAAAAAGAAAAATACAGATGGTTTACAGCAGGAGCTTATGGATTCCCCGGATCTGAGCCAGTTTCTGTCCCAGAACCAGGAGCAATTTGAAAATAAGAGTGTGGCAGAATTATTAAACCGTCTGTTCGAAAAGAAGCATATCTCTAAGGCAGCGCTTGCCAAACAGGCCGGTATGAGCGAAATATATCTCCATCAGATTTTCGCAGGCCGCCGTAATCCATCGCGGAATCGTCTTCTGTGCCTGTGTTATGGGCTTGAAGCGACGGTTGACGAAACCCAGGAACTGCTGAAGCTTTGTGGAATGGCACAGCTTTATCCGAAATTAAAGAGAGATGCCATTATTTATTATGGATTGCTTCATAGGCTTAAGTTGTTTGAAATTAATGATAAACTATTTGAGGAGAATGAAGAGACGTTGTTTTAATTCTCTTCCCCCAACGCCTAATGATACAAAACTTAGATTCTACATGTTACAAAGCACGTTGTTGTGCACAGGTTACTGTTCACTGGTAACATTCCGCGAGGTGTTTTTCGTGAACAAAGTTCATAGAAAACCCGAGAATTAAGTTTGCGCAGCAAACGCTACTTCTTGTGCTTGTCACAAGAAGGTTCGTCTTTCTGTGCATCGCGGAGCGGTTACTGGTCACAGAGTGAGCAGTAACGTGCACAGCCGAAGTTGTTATTTGATTTATAATTTCTTCTTGCCACCACTTTTATAATGTGCTATTATACCACCAGAAACAAAGGGGAATGAATGTCTCCCCGGGATCATCCCGAACCGCTTATTAAGCTGATGACTTCTGTGATAACAATTGTCGCAGGAAGCATCAGCTTTTCTGCGTAAAAAGGAGGAATTTATAACAATGTTAACATCTCTGGCTTTTATTTTTCTTGTGGGACTTTCCTTGGCTGCTATTTGCCAGACACTGAAACTACCGCGTATTATCGGTATGCTGATCACCGGTATTTTACTGGGACCTTATGTGCTGAACGTATTGGATCCGTCGATTCTGTCCATCTCATCGGAGCTGCGGCAGATCGCGTTGATCATTATCCTGCTGAAAGCGGGACTTTCCCTGAATCTTGCCGATCTGAAGAAAGTGGGACGTCCTGCCATCATGATGGCCTGCATTCCTGCAACTTTCGAAATCCTGGCTTACTTTTTGCTGGCACCGTATTTTCTGGGAATTACCAGA
Organism: Ruminococcus sp. 1001713B170207_170306_F1; assembly: GCF_015668065.1. Taxonomy (NCBI): domain Bacteria; kingdom Bacillati; phylum Bacillota; class Clostridia; order Eubacteriales; family Oscillospiraceae; genus Ruminococcus; species Ruminococcus sp. 1001713B170207_170306_F1. Next base: position 24,732 of record NZ_JADPEX010000028.1, read on the forward strand.
CTGGAAGCGGCTGTGATGGGCGCTGCAATGGGTGCGGTATCCCCGGCTGTAGTTGTCCCAAGAATGGTACAGTTGATGGATGAAAAATACGGCACAGCCAAAAGCATTCCCCAGATGATCCTGGCAGGCGCTTCCTGTGATGATATTTATGTGATCGTGCTGTTTTCCACATTTTCTACTATGGCACAGGGCGGCAGCGCACATTTGAAAGATTTTATCAACATTCCGGTTTCCATTATCCTGGGTATTACACTTGGAAGTGTAGCTGGTTATCTTCTTTCCTTGTTTTTCGAAACTGCTTATGCGCACAGTCATATGGTGCGAAACAGCATGAAAGTGATCGTAGTAATGGGCGTGGCTTTCCTGCTTATGTCCATTGAGACATGGCTGAAGCCTGTGGTTTCCGTCTCCGGACTTCTGGCTGTGGTAAGCATGGCTTGTGTTTTGAAGCTAAAATGCACCGCCTCCGTTTCTGCCCGCCTTTCCCAGAAATTCGGGAAACTATGGCTGGCTGCTGAAGTCCTGCTTTTTGTACTTGTAGGTGCTTCTGTAGATATCCGCTATACCTTAAAAGCCGGTCCTGCTGCCCTGGCCATGATCTTTGCAGCACTTCTGATCCGTACCCTGGGCGTTTCTCTTTGTGTTACCGTAACAAACCTAACATGGCGGGAAAGACTGTTCTGTTCCATTGCCTACCTTCCGAAAGCAACCGTACAGGCAGCGATTGGGTCTGTTCCAATGGCTATGGGACTTTCCTGCGGGCAGATCGTGCTTTCTGTGGCTGTACTGGGAATTCTGATCACTGCACCACTTGGAGCAATCGGGATGGATTGCAGTTATAAGAAGCTGCTTTCCAGGGAAATCGATAAAAGCCAGATATTCTCTAGCTAACATATAACGATACAGGAAAAGTGGAACATTCTGTTTATTAATTTTAAAGAATGTTCCACTTTTATTTTTTACTCTATTCCAAATTCTTCCATCAGATGTTGACAAAATTCTGGGTCTTTTGCTATTCTTTTACAATCTTCTATGCGATTTTCTTCTAATAATTTATCTATCAATCGTGCCATAGAACTTCTTCCCTCTGCTCTTCCCTCCGCTCTTCCCTCCGCTCTTCCCTCCGCAAGACCCTGGGTTCTGCCCTCAGTAAGTCCCTGGGTTCTGCCCTCAGTAAGTCCCTGGGTTCTGCCCTCTGCGAGTCCTAATTCACGTGCCGCCTCTTTTTCCATTTCCATTTCTTCCCATCTCTGCATATATCTCACACTCACTTCCTCACTGGATTTGATACTGCATATACGCTTCTGCATCTTATGTATTCTTTCGCTTTTACAGCCATCTGCCATGTCCTGAGTGGTATGTTCAATATAATGAAGCAATTCTACCAGCTCCGGACTTACTTCATCTGGATTTTCCCCATGGGTATTCAGAAAAATGCGGGTAGCGCCATCCTCAAGCGATACAGATGGATCCTCTTTACAGGTCATCTCAAATGTATACATATATTTTCTCTTCCCAAACAAATCAAACGGAGCTATCAGAATAATATAAATATCATTCATTTTGTTAAAATCACGTTCACCGGGTTTTAATAATTTCGCATCAATAATACTTTCGTAATATCTGCTTCTTTTGGGAAGATTCTTCGTATTCGTCCCCTGTACCTCTGTATCATATACAACTTCATCTGTATCCTTTGCCCACACATCCACTTTAGCAAAACGATACGCTGGTGAAATCCGTGCTTCTTTTTCTGTCTGGGGTAGGTGCTTCAAAACTACATCTTTTCCAAGAATAATTTCCAATACATCCCGCATATTCTGCGGATCTTCCATCGCCTCAGCAAACAGAAAACGGTCCAGCAGGTTCAAATCCTTTAGATCTTTCATCTATCAGTTCTCCTTTTATTATATAGTTTTCTATATTGGAAGTAAAGAATAACTGTGCACCGTTTTTCTGTTTTTCCTCTATAACCATACCTTACAAAATCACAGCTTAAAAGTAAAGTTTTATCGTTCGAAAAATTATCCCATAAAATTACAAAATCCGCTCTGGTCATTTACATTTCCAGCATATATAATGATGTCAGATGCATAAGACCGCTCACAGAACACTTTTTGCAAAGAATCGCAAATTTATTTTCATATTTTACGGAGGCATTTCCCATGATAAATTTTGATTTTTACACTCCTACCAGAGTTCTTTTCGGTGCAGACCGGGAAAACGAGGCTGGCAAACAGGTTGCCGCATTTGGTGGGCATAAAGTTATGATCATTTATGGAAAAAAAGGTGGACATGTTGAATCATCAGGATTATTGGAACGTGTACATCAGAGTCTGAATGGAGCCGGACTTTCCTATATAGACTTTAGTGGCGTGGTTCCCAATCCTCGCCTTTCCCTGGTAAAAGAAGGAATCCGCATTGGACGGTCGGAAGGTGTTGACTTCCTTCTGCCAATTGGAGGCGGCAGCGTAATTGATACAGCAAAGGGAATCGGTTACGGAATCGCCAATGATTTTGAAATAGAAGATCTGCTTTACGGTCGTGTAAAAACAGATAAAAATCTGCCAATCGGTGTTATCCTTACAATTGCAGCTGCCGGTTCTGAGATGTCTTCCTCCATGGTTCTCACCATTGAAGACGGTATGATGAAACGTTCCTATGGGCACGACTGCTCACGCCCCAGATTTGCTATTATGAATCCTGAGCTGACTTACAGCCTTCCGGCGTATCAGACAGCCAGCGGCGCAGCTGATATTATGATGCACACTATGGAGCGTTATTTTACCCCTACAGACACAGATACCAGCCTTACTGACCGGATTGCAGAGGGACTGATGATTTCCGTTCGTGATGCCGCCCAGGTTGCTGTAAAAGACCCTGAGAACTATGACGCCCGGGCTACTCTCATGTGGGCCGGAAGCCTTTCCCATAACGGTCTGACCGGTGCCGGAAGGGTATCTGATTTCGCCACACATAAGATTGAGCATGAACTCGGCGGTATGTTTGATGTAGCTCACGGAGCCGGACTTGCATCTGTCTGGGGAAGCTGGGCGAGATATGTGTATAAGACAAATCCGGGAAGATTTGCACAGTTTGGTGAGAAGGTTTTCGGAATTGATGCTTCCCAGACCAGCGATTCTGATATTACGGATACTGTTCTCGCATCCATCACTGCCTGGGAGACCTGGTGCCACTCTATAGACATGCCAACCACCCTCACTGAACTTGGCATTTATCCAACCGATGCCCAAATCGAGGAAATGGCTGAGAAATGCGTTTTCGGCAGAAACGGACACATTGGCTTCTTCCAGCCGTTGACGAAAGAAGATATTGTGGCAATCCTGCAAATGGCGAAATAACACCAGCCTGACTCGAAACACAGCATAGAAAAAGAGCATTCACTTCCTCACTGGATTTGTCATTTCTTATTTCTGTGCCACCGCTTCGCCCAGTCGGTTATAAATTGTTTTCGCGTCCAGAATGTGCGGCACTCCCGTAGCGTCCGCCGCGGCGCCTGCAGTTACCAGAATGTACTCCCTGTCATATATCTGTGCAAAGCTTGCCAGACAATGCCCTGCCTCAGAGGTATACCCGGTTTTGCCACCCAGAATTTCCCCGCCGGTTACCGATGTATCCGACATATTTTTAAACATGGTACTGTAATAGGTAATTCCATCCGGATGTACATTGGTAGCTGGCGTAGAATGGAAATGGCTTTCTGCCACTTCACGGAAAGTATCATTATGTAACGCATACTTAAGCAGCAGCGCAATATCATATGCTGTACTATAATGCTCTGGATCATGTAATCCCGTACAATCCATAAAATGGGTATCCTTCATCCCAATGGACTTGGCCTTCTTATTCATCTTTTCCACAAATGCTTCTTCTGAGCCGGATGCTTCATCTGCCAAAGCCAGACAACATTCTGCTCCGGAAGGCAGCATTACGCCGTAGACCAGATCACGCACTCTCACGCTCTCCCCTGGCTGAAAGCCTGCCTGTGTGGCATCCTGTCCATCCAGAGCATAAAAAATATTCTCACTTAAAGTAATCTCATGATCCAGATCTGAAAATGCTTCCAGCGCCACAATTGCAGTCATGATCTTCGTCATGGATGCCGGATAAATCCGCTCTTCCCCATTTAGATTTCCAATGACCTTTCCGCTTTTTACATCCATTAAAAGCACATTTGAGCTGTTCACTCCCGACACATCCAGTTCCGTCGCAGGCGGTCTGTCGAAAATCCCGAGCACTCCCGACACTTTAGCACTAAGTCCTCTATCCCAACAAAACGCCAAAGCCAACACTGCCAGAATCAAAACTTCCACCAGTGCACTAATCAAAACCCGACGTCTCTGTTTCTTTCTACGAATTCTCCTCTTCCGCTCCATCTGCGCCCGTTTGCTTCGCTCATCCATTTAGACTCTCCTTCCATTTTCCACTGCTTTTATACGCTCTTCTTACTTTCGTCTATTTCTATACTCTGCCACAGCAAAGCACCATCTTTCACCTCAAGCTCCATTCCAGATTTTCTTTTTGTATCGCTGGTATTTTCCATACTACCACATCTCTCTTTATAATTTCTATAAAAATGAAAAAAATAAGAGCAAAGTACACATACGCATACCTTGCTCAGTCCTTTTAGTCAAGCGAATATTCGCAATCCGCTTCACTACTTGCTCATAACCAAATAACTGCTTCGCAGTTTATCAATTAGTTTCAAGACCCTTCTGGCACAAATACGAATTTCTTCTTCTGAAAGCTCCCCGCTTCTGTAACCATCCAGAATACTTTTATGATCATTCTCACTTCCCGGCATGATAATATCATTTCCGGCAGCTGTGCACTTCCATGGAATACTTCCGTCCTTGGGTTCCGTAGTATTCCAGTCCGACATGATCACGCCCTCAAATCCCCACTCATCACGCACAATTCTGGTACACAGATCCTTGCTGTTTGCGGCATGTACCCCATTTACCAGATTATAGGAGGACATAATTGCCGCAGGTTTACTCTCCTTTATGGCAATCTCAAATCCACGACAATAAATCTCACGAAGGGCCCTTTCAGAAAGATGAACATCTACTCCCATACGATTATCTTCCTGATTATTGCATGCAAAATGCTTAATCGTTACCCCGCATCCTGCTTTACTCTGAACCCCTTTGGTAACTGCTGCGGCCAGACTTCCTGCAAGCAGCGGGTCCTCTGAATAGTATTCAAAGTTTCGTCCGCACAGGGAATTTCTGTGAATATTCATTCCCGGTGCCAACCAGAGATTGACGCCAAATTTCTCCATTTCCTCAGCTATCATTTCTCCAAACTCTTTCAACAGCTGCCGATTCCAGGACTGCGCCAAAGCTGTACCAACCGGAAAAGCAGTACAGTACTGATAATACGTATCTGCATTTTGGTGAGGCTTTTCTGTTACCAGAAATCCATTTTCCAAAGAACCAAGAACACCGATTCCATAAACAGAATCATTCTCGCGATTTACCTCATAACTTCTTTGCAGTCTGATACCAGCTGGTCCGTCTGCCATGATCAATACCGGAACTCCATATTTTTCATAAAGAGCTTCTGAAGTTTCGCCAGCTGAACCAGGCACTTTAATCCCTGCTGCTCCAAGATTGCTGCTAATACCACCAGTATTTCCGTATAAAAGTGGGATCAATTCTTCTACAGGCAGCTCTTCTGCCAGAATTTCCAGCGAGTTTCCCATGACCAGAGACTCTCGGTCAACATTTCCAGCCTTTTGTTTTCTCTGCAATGCTTCAAACTGTATGGTGGGAAAATCAGCATTTCTACTTTTCTCCAGCTGCTTTTCTGCAGCCTTTACATTCTTTGAAGCTTCCAGTTTTTCAGATAATTCAACCAATGCTTCCAGTTTCTGCGTCTGCTCCAGAACTACATCCTGGTTCACATTTATAAAAGCCTCCAGCTTCAGATTGGCTGAATTATTTCCAATCCAGAGACCATACTTTCCTGTTTCCACGATCCAGGCATTTGCATCCTCAAAAAAGCTTGCAATAGTTTTTCCATCAAACAGGATCTTTAACTCCTGTTTTTCTCCCGGCTTTAATACATTTGTCTTTGCATATCCAACCAGGCGATGGTATTCTTTCTCTATCCTGCCCCGGGGAAGTGATACATACACCTGTACAACTTCTCTTCCTGCAAAAGTATTTCCAATATTCTCTACAGATACATTTACTGCAATCTTATCCTTGTCAATTTCAATACTGCAAAACTGAATCTTAAAATCTGTATAAGAAAGACCGAAGCCAAAAGGAAAAAGTGGCTTTACACCAAAACTATCGAAATACCGATAGCCCACATAAATTCCTTCTTTATATTCTTCCAATTCCAGATTTCCATTCAGATAACTAAAATTCTCTGCAAATGGCACATCCGCATATTTTTTTGCCCAGGTTGTTGTAAGCTTTCCGCTTGGAACAGCTTCTCCAAGAAGGATCCTTGCAACCGCACGTCCCCCCTCCTGTCCAAGCTGGGAAATATTGAGGATACCTTTTATCCACTGCGCTTTTTCCAGAATATCTGTAAGCTCCACAGGACCACCGGCATTTATAAGCAGAACAATAGGCACACTTCTGCTGTTTAGAAAAAGAATATCTTTCTCTTCTCGTTCACTAAGATAATAGTCACCTTTTTCAAGACGACGATCTTTTCCTTCACCAGAAATACGGCTGATTACATAAACAACAATTTCAGCTTCCTGGATATCCATTTCAGAAACAGGACGCCCCTCCGGCATGATAAATGGATTGGATGCATAGGCATCAAAAGGATTATTTACATGCTTTGCTTCTTCAAGAATTTTCTCTTTCCATATAAGTCTCGCTTTCTGATAGCGATGTTCATAATCATCCAGCCAGTCCCTGCTGGTGATCCGAATTCCGGATTCTTCCATTCCTTCGTAAATGGTAATATTCTGCCTGTTATTTACATCTCCGGAACCAATCCCCCCTTTTACAGTTTTATCCGCACCGATGCCCAGAAGGGCAACCGATGCAGATAATGAAATGGGAAGAATATTTTCATTTTTCAATAGAACAATGCCTTCCTCTGCCGCTTTTTCTGCAAAAGAGCTATGCTTTTTCTCGCAGACAGATATTTCCGGATTCAAAGTCCCACTGTACTTAAACTGTGTAAACGCCATTACTCTTTGACACCACCAAGGGTAACACCTGCAATAATATACTTGGAAAGAAGCAGGTACACAACAATGATCGGCACGATCGCAACTGTGATCATCATGTAAATTTTACCCATATCAAAATTCATATAATCAGCACCACGAAGAGTAGCGATCAGAATCGGCACCGTCATTTTACTCTTGGACTGGATGATCAGGGCCGGTACAAAGTAGTTGTTCCAGGAACCAACAAATGTAAAAATCGCCTGAACTGCAATTGCAGGCTTCATAATTGGAATCACAATGCGATTAAAGGTATGGAATTCTCCGGAACCATCGATTCTGGCAGCCTCCACAAGAGAAAGCGGCAGAGACGACTGCAGATAACTGTACATAAAATAAAATACAGCTGGAGATGCAATGGAGGGAATAATCAGCGGCAGAAGGGAATCATATAATCCCATCTTCGTAACCAGACGAAGGAATCCCATTGCAGTAACCTGCGTTGGCATTACAAGAATTGCCATGATAAATGTAAAAGCAACCTTTCTTGCCTTAAACTCATAAGCATAAAGACCATATGCCGTAAGGGATGAAAAATATGTACAAAGTGCGGCACTACAGGAAGATACGATCACACTGTTCAAAATTCCCCGAAACATTGGAAAGCTTCCGTCGTTTGCCACGTTTTTCAGATTCTCAAGGAAATATTTTCCTGGAAGTGCAGAGAAACCTTTCTGCAGATCCCCATGAGATCTGGTTGCATTAATTATCAATACGTAAAAGAAGAACAGGCACATAAAAGACAGAAGAATCAATACGATATGTGCGAAAACTGTTCTGAATTGGCTTCCTACTTTCTTCTTCATCTTCTTAATCTTCTCCTTTCTTCCTTAGCACGTTTTTTTGCAGCCTTTTTGGAACCATCCGGATCATTATCATTGGTCATGCGATATACGATGAAGCATAAAATACCACTGATAATAAACAGGTAAACAGATAATGCACCAGCCATACCATAGTTCTTACTCTTCAGATGACTGTTCAGGAACATGATCAGCGTCATAGACGTTCTATCTGGATTACCCTGTCCATTTGTCAGGATCTGTGGTACATCAAACATCTGAAGACCACCAATTATAGATGTGATCAATGTATATGCAAGAATCGGTCTGATCAGCGGCAATGTAATATAATAGAAACGTTGAATACTATTGCAGCCATCCAGGTCAGAAGCCTCAAAAATATCCATACTGATACCCATAACAGCCGCCATCAGCATAATCGTTGTATTTCCAAACCACATAAGGAAGTTCATAAAGCCAATTAATGATCTTGTTCCAACTACAGATCCCATAAAATCAATAGGGTCTTTAATCCATCCAAGAGACATCAGAATAGAATTTATTGGTCCGTTTGTAGAAAACATAGTAAAAAATAAAAGTGCAAATGCAGATGCCATAATCAGGTTCGGCAGATATATTACCACTTTAAAAAACTGTTTTCCTCTTATTTTCAAACGGGCATCTGTAAACCAGGCTGCCAGAACTAACGCAACCACAATCTGCGGCACAAATCCGATCAGCCACAGAATCAATGTGTTTGCTCCATATTTAAACATATCGGATTTCAGCAGACTGATGTAATTTGCCATTCCAATAAAATTGGGTCCGATTTCTTTAATTCCAGAACGGAAATATTCAAAAAAGCTGTAACGGACCGTATCAACCAATGGAATCAAAGAAAAAATCAAATAGATTATAAAAAAAGGAAGGATAAACAGGTAGCCCCATTTTCCATAATTAATGCTTTTCTTGTTTTTCTTCATAACAGTTCTCCTTTACACACATCTTACAGAACAGGAGAGAATCCTATGTTACAGGATCCTCTCCACGTTCCTTATACCAATTTTCAAATGTCACATGGACATTATTTTTTTAATAGTATTCTGCAAGATGTTTTTGCAAACAAAATCCTCAGAACTATCTACATTATTCCGGCCATTTAACCTCAGAGATCTCAGGATAACGCTCTTTAATAGCAGTCTCAAAGTTTGCCTTTGCTTTATCAAAGTCAACATTTCCCTGGAAATAATCACTGAAAGAGTTCTGGATCAGCTCTACACATCCCTGATCGTATGCAGAAAGCGGTGCAATCTTAATGTTCTCTGCAACAGGTGCAAAATATGCAAATGGGTTCTGTCCGCCAAGGAACTCAGAAGAGAAGTTTGCATCATCTGTAGCAGCCTCTGCCATACCACTCTTTGTATTTGTGAAGTCTGAATAATCCTTAGAAATCTTTAACAGGTTGTCTTTGTCTGCAGTCATAGCAAGGATAATGTCTTTTGCATGCTCTGGATTATCAGTACCTGTTGCTGCATGAATGTAAGAACCGCCCCAATTGTATTCCTGCGGAGGATTTGTAACTGCCCATGAGCCTGCATCGCCATCCCAGTTTGGACTTAATGTAAAGTCGATTCCCCATGCCGGAAACAGGAATGCAAATACTTTTGACTGGGAGCCCATAGCTTTGTTCCAGTCATCGTTCCACTGTCCTTTTACAGTAGGGTTAAGGAAACCTGCATCCAGCCACTCTTTTGAATCATTTACCCAATCCATAATCTTCTGGTCAACTGTAATGGTTGTCTCACCAGGCTGTACCCAGGACTGTGCGATGCTGTTTCCATATAAACGGAAGGTGTCTGCATAAGAAGAAAATGTGTAGTAACCTTTCTCCTTCAGTTGAGCAGCAGTCTCTTTCATTGTATCCCAGTCTTTTACTTTCTCGCCTACTTCTGTCGGATCATCTGTTCCAAAAACTTCTTTTGCAATATCACGACGGTATACCAGGGTTCCTGGGCAGCACTGCCATGTAGAACCTCTCTGTACTCCGTCAGAGTCAGAAGCAGTTGTTCTTGTAAAATCGTACTGATCTGCAAGATCTGTATCCGGGTCAATTCCAAGATCTGTAAGCGGCATTGCTACATCTGCATCTTTGTCTGTATATTTGAAAACATAATCGGTCTCAGTTAAGAAAATATCTACTTTATCATCATCAGATGCATCAGCCTGATTCAGAAGCGCCTCATCAAGCTTCTGCTGGTAAACACCATCCTGGTTTGGGTTGATGATCCAATGGATCTCAGTTCCGTCTTTTAAGGTTGTAACAGTTCCATCGCTGGAAGTGGACTCAACTTCTGGATAAATAGCCTCCAGACGTGTACGGAACTCATCGTTCCAGGAATAGATGTTAATAACCTTTCCCTCTTCTCCTTCTGCATGTGCTACGGTTGCTGTTGCAGCCATACCGGTAACTGCCATAACAGCTGTAAGTAACATAGATACTGCTCTCTTCTTCATATAAAAGATCCTCCTTTTTTGAGCATTTTCTTAATGCTGTATCTCTTTGGTGCAATAAATATACCATTTTTATTTTTGACATTATATTATTTCTCTTAACAAAATATCAGATTCATGTCATAATATAAAAAATGACACATTTTTGTTTTGGAGGGGATTACATGGCAATATCAAAAGACTGGTACAACACAGAATTTGAAGAAAACGAAACTGAATCCAAGCACAGGCCGCCTTCTGTTGAATATTCCTTTTATACGGCAGTAAAAACCGGAGATATGGAAACTGTCATACAGAACTGTAATGCAGATTCTTTTACGAATCTGGAGGGAACCGGAGTCCTTTCCAGAAACCCTGTCACGAATCTGAAATACCACTTTGTGGTTACAGCTGCGATGCTTACCAGATATTGCATTGACGGAGGGATGGAGGCAGAGCAGGCCTACCGGCTTAGTGACTTTTACATTTTAAAAATGGATTCCTGCACTTCCCTGCGACAGATTGCAGACCTTCACCACACTATGGCAAAGGATTTTACCGGAAAAATGATCCTGCAAAAAAAATTATCCGTACTTTCCAAGCCAGTTATGCAGTGCATTGATTACATCTATGCTCATATAAAGGACCGTATCACCATAGAAGACCTTGCCTGCCACACCGGTCTTTCCCAGAATTATCTATCCAGGGTATTCAAACAAAATCTTGGAATTTCCATCAGTGACTACATAAGGGAGAAAAAAATAGAAAAAGCCACACATCTTCTTCGCTACTCGGACAAAGCAGTAGTTGACATCGCCAATTACCTATCCTTCTCTTCCCAGAGTCACTTTATTCAGGTATTCGAAAATTTCACTGGTCTGACTCCAAAAAAATACAGGGATAGGTATTATAAATCCATGTGGTAAGCTGACCTAGAGCGTGTTTGAAAAAAGCTTTCTGCATGATGTGCGTCACAATTTGTGGAAGATTTTGTCCGGATGAAGGCGCCGTAGCGGGCTACGGCAACTGAATTCGGGCAAAATATACCGCAAAGTGGGGCGTGCAGATTGCGGGAATGATTTTTCAAACAGGCTCTAGCACGTAAGGCTCCTGCAATGCATAATTCTCCGCCTTACATAAAAAGACCGGATATTCAGGAATAACCTTTATTTATGCATTGTTATTCCTGAATATCTGGTCATTTTTCTAATTCTTTATCCAGATTAGTTCAAAATAATATTAATTTCATGTACTTTTTCCAAAGTCAGTTTTTCTATTTCAGAGCGCTTCAGGCGAGCCTGCCTGCCGCCTTCTGCCGACAGCAAAGTACCATCACAAAAGGCTTCTTTTATCTGCACTTTATTCCATTCTTTTTTCTCCCTGTTAAAAATATGAATGGAAAATTTCCTTCCGGCAAATTCTATTTTCAAGGAAGCTTTTCCTTCCTGATCGTACTGCTCAGGCATAAGTGCAGGTGCTATCACCATATCGCCCAGCTGGCCTTTTACTCCAAAAACTTCTGTTATCATGGTCAGCATATACCAGCTTGCAGCTCCGGTCAGATATGCGTATAAGCCTCTTCCCTGATTATCGAAATATTCCGGGATTCCCGGGTACATTTTGCTGCGTTCAAAATCCATTGCAGTATCAAGCAGAGTCTGAAGAACTTTGTATCCTTCTTTGGCGTGACCGGTTTTGTACAATGCATTGGCATACATAACTGCCATATGGGAAAAGACGGCACCATTTTCCTTTTCTCCATATGCAAATCCAAACATTCTTCCCAGGTCAAATTTTTCCTCTTTGAAATCTGTATTCAGGCGGTAGCCGCCGGCTTTCCTGTCATACAGATATGCATCTGCACTCCTGCAGATTGCCTGTATCTGTTCCTCTGTAGCGGTACCACTCATGACAGCAAATACCTGTCCGGTAAGCATCATTCGGGTGTTACACTCTGCACCAGCTTTATTGTCGGTTTCATCTGAAACCGCGCTATATTCTACTTTTCTTCCATGATTATCATAATATCCATTAAACCAGCCTTTATCCCCATCCTGGATCCATTCATTTTTCCGAATATTTTCCACGAGCCAGTCTGCTTTTTCTTCCAGATTGCTGCATACCATTTTCAGAGAAAGCACTACTTTATTTCCACTGAGATTATGGGCACTCAAATCAGTATATTGCTTCAAAACCTTCTGTTTTTTCTCAGGGTTTTCATATAACTGTTTTCCACAGGCAAACAGACATTCCATTTCTTCTGCAAGCTCAATCCTGTTAATTCCCTGAACACTCTCTATTTCTCTAAGCACATAAGCGATATCCTTCAAATTTCCGGCATAAGCACAGGTAAAGGCCACACTCTCACCTTTTTCCCAGGCCATGTCTAAGGCATCATTCCAGTCTGCTCCATGCAGACACATTTCATTATGATCTCCCACATCAAAAAATGCGCACAGATTTTGAAGAAGAATATGTTCCAGAACAGTTCCATGATATATTTCATTAGCATCTGTTTTCTGTAAATTACCATAACTGCTGTTCCATTCTTCATCATGAGCTGTTCCGCGTTTTGACTGAAGATCCTTAAAATATGGAATCTTCTCAAATAAAACATCAAGATCCCCGGTCTGATCCAAATAAAGCTTCGTAGTTACAAACGGCCAAAAGCTATGATCCATCCATACACGGGTAATATTATTCCTGTCTGCAATAAATTCTCCCTGACCACTTCCTATAATTGTGGCATTTGTTCCATCAATACGAACACCTCCATAATTATCAATGATCATCTGTCTTACCTCAGATGGCTCCATGATCAACAAGGCAAGGCAATCCTGCCATAAATCGCGCCAGCCGCGTCCCCCTTTTCCATAATCATGATAGGGGAGAAAAGAACATCCATAAATTCTTCTGAGGATTGGCTGGAAACAGATCCATTTCAGATAATTATCCGCATCTTCGCTTCCAGTTTCAAACGCTACATTAACCTTCCGAATCCAGTGTTCTTTTACTTCTTCCAGCATATTCCGTACCTGGGAGCGGGTCCTGCAGCCAGAAGTCAACGACTCTATCCATTTAGAAGCTTTTGCCGGATCTATTGCCTTTTTATCTGTATTCTCCTTTCTTGGGAACTGCTGCTCACCGGCATCTGCAATCCCACATAGTAAAATATAACCAGCTGTTTCCCTTGGTTTCAGTGTTTTCCGGCTGAATCGGATGCCTCCAACAGCCTCTTTTCCCTGAAGTTCTGTTCCAGAGGGTTTTCCGGGCTTATTAATTCTTACTGCCTCTGGATTCAGAAAGGTTCCGCCTTCTCCTATAAACTCCTCCACCGTAGGATAAAATGACTCCGGCTTCTCTCCGTTTTCATCTGAACCGTATACAAAATATGTAGTATTATTTTTCTGATGTCCCCGCTCGTCAAAGGACAAAACCGGGGTTACTTCCACACCATAATCGGTGGTCCGAATTCGGTGGAGAAGGGAGGTAACATGGCGGTGATCTCGAAGATTATCTGCACTTCTTCCATATACTGGAATTGCACCTGTTGGCACAATTTCCACTTTTTTTTCGGAAATATTTGTGATTTCCACATATTCTACTTCCATGTCCCCGGAAATTGTAACAAAAGAAGTTACTTCTGCCTGAAGACCATATTTTTGTGATTTTCGGGAAATCTTCTGCCACATAAAACCAGCTTCCAGTGTGCTTTCGTCCTGCTTATCTGTAAATTTCTGAAATTCCTGTTCTGCAGAATTTCCACAGACAGACCAACAGCCCAGAAGCTTCGGATCTGCTCCAGACAGAGCAGTATCACATGCTTCTGTGCTTTTATATACCTGACACCAGAAATTTCTGGTATTTCGGTTGTTATGCAGGTTTTCAATACTTACAGGCTCAAGAAGGAAATGATTCTGATCCGTTTTGCTGTCACCTCCCAGATTAGGGGTGATACTGGATTTCAGTCCTTTTTCTCCCGCCATAGGCAGATACAGACCGCTATAATTTTCCGGATCATGTATAATAAAGCTTCCGTTTTTATCCTGAAATTCTATATGTTTCATCAATGTTTCTCGCTTTCTGCCTGCGTCCACCCACCAGGCCTACTAAATTTTTACGACAGATACAATTCAACCTCAGTTTCAGCAGTCAGCTTCTCCTGTGGAATATAATTATCTTTTAACTCTTCACCGTTTACAGTAAGTTTCTTAAATCCACTCTCTGCATGTCCCGGATTTTGCACTTTAATGTGCAGGTGACAGCCGCGGAAATCTTTTTCGACTTCAAATCCATCCCATTCTTTCGGTATGGACGGTGCGATACGAAGACCATAGAAATCAGGACGCATTCCAAGAATACCTTCCACACATCCTACCATAACAGTAGACGCAGTTCCAGTAAGCCAGTGTACATGAGAACGGCCAAAATTCGGACTTGCTTTCCCCTCTGTAAACTGACCATAGCAATATGGCTCAAGCCTGCGGATCTCCGCCTTATCATTCTGTGCAGCCGGAGCATTTTCCATAAAGTAGCCAAATGCTCTTTCTCCATGTCCCATTAATGCTTCTGCCAAAATGATCCATCCCTGTGACTGAGAAAAAATTCCTGCATTTTCTTTTGTTCCTGCATTATAAATTACAGCCAGTGCACCGTCAAAAGCATGTGCGTGATATGGGGGATCCATAAGAATAGCACCATACTCTGTATTCAGTCTTTCATAAACCTGCTCAAGTGCCAGTTCTGACTGCTCCTTTGTTGCAAGCCCACTGATCACAGCCCAGCTCTGGGGATTCAGCCACATATTTGCTTCCGGATCTGTACGCTGTCCGATTATTTCTCCTGCTTCTGTAAAACCGCGGATAAACCGGTCTTCATTCCAGCAAAGCTTTTCAATCAGTTTCCCAAGCTCTTCCTGGCTTTTTTCCAGATATGAGATATATTCTTCATCTTTTTCGTAAGCCGCAAACTCCTTCAAAATGGTCATTGCATAATAAAACTGCAAAGCTACAAAAGTAGATTCTCCATCTTTTCCAAGCCTCAGGCAGTCGTTCCAATCTGCATAAAGTCCCGCCGGCATTCCATGTTTTCCAAGATGTTCCATCGAGAACTGGATCGCACGTTTCAGATGCTCATATACTGTTCCTTCATCTTTATTGGCAAATGGGATTACCTCATCAATAAAATCTACATTTCCTGTCTCTGACACATACTTATATACAGTTGGAAAAAGCCATAGAGCATCGTCAGCACGATATGCCGGATGCCCTGTTTCCTGTACATAAGAAGCATCGTCCGGCGTATCCTCATGTCCTGGATTGTGGGTGAATTTAACAAGAGGCAGACCACCACCATTATCTACCTGGGCAGACAACATAAAACGGATCTTATCCGCTGCCATTTCAGGTGCCAGATGGATCACGCCCTGAATATCCTGCACAGTGTCGCGGTATCCATATCCATTGCGCAGACCGCAGTAAGTAAAGGATGCTGCTCTGGACCAGATAAAAGTCATAAAACAGTTGTAAGCGTTCCATGTGTTGATCATGGTATTAAATTCATTACTTGGAGTTTTTATCTGAAAATGTGAAAGCTGTCCATGCCAGTAACTGATCAGTTCTTCCAGTTCCCTTTCGCAAACCTGCTGGCAATTTTGGTCATAACGCGCAACAATCGCTTCTGCCTCGTCATTTTTTTTCATACCTACAAGAAAAGCCATCTCTTTCTTTTCTCCCGGGGCAAGCTTTAACACTGCTGTCAATGCACCACAGCTGTTTTCATTATAATTTCCCTCACAATTAAGCTTGCCGTCAATTACTCCTACCGGGTTTCCATAACCGTGATATCTCCCCAGAAATGCTTCTTTTTCACCGCACCAGGAATCCACTGGCACGCCGGCCAGACCCAGGAACCGATTTGTCACATCTTTGTTATCTACCTTTTCCCCTTCATCAAGACGATCCAGATTTGCATGGATCATCTGGCGTACACGGTTTCCTCTGAAAACAGTTTTGGTAATATACTGGGAATACTGCAGATTTACCTGATCCTGCTCATAGTTGCTGTTGTTGGTAAATTCCGCATATCCGGTTACATTAATTTCTCTTTCCTTATCAGAACAGTTCTCCACACAAAGGCTCCACACCTCATAAGACTGTCCCAGGGGTACATAATACCTAACCTCAGAATGAATACCGCTGTAATCTGCCATCATCCTGGTATAAGCAGTACCGTGGTGACATTCACTTTTATATTTTTCAAGATCCTTTCCTACAGGCTGCCATGACGCTGACCAAAAATCTTTCGTTTCATTGTCCCTCAGATAAATATATCTTCCCGGCTCGTCAAACTGATTAAAAACATAACGTAAAATTCTTCCGTTAGCACCAGACTTTACAAAGCTGTATCCGCCTGCATTATTGGACACAATGGCACCATATTCAGGATCTCCCAGATAGTTTACCCAAGGCGCTGGTGTATCTGGTCTGGTAATCACATATTCTCGTTTCTTATCATCAAAATATCCATATTTCATCCCTGCACACTCCTCCTGGTCTTTATATTGACCCGATTTTCCCATATGATATCTCATATGATAAAAAACATATACCAAAACTCACTATAAAATATCAAAATTATGACATGAAAAAAAGCACCCACCTCGCGGTGAGTGCTCTTCATTTTCATCTATTAAGCTAACTTGATCGGGTTGATCTTCACTCCAGGACCCATTGTCGGAGCAATAACAACGCTCTTTAAATATTGTCCTTTCAGTGTGCTAGGTCTAGCCTTTACAATAGCTCCAATCAGCGTCTGGAAGTTGTCGCTTAACTGCTCCTCAGTAAAGGAAGCTTTACCGATCGGCACATGGATAATGTTTGATTTGTCAAGACGATACTCAATCTTACCAGCTTTGATATCATTGATAGCCTTTGTAACATCCATAGTTACAGTACCAGCCTTCGGGTTAGGCATTAAACCTTTCGGTCCAAGTACACGACCAAGACGTCCAACAACACCCATCATATCCGGAGTTGCTACAACAACGTCGAAGTCAAGCCATCCCTCATTCTGGATCTTCGGAATAAGGTCCTCAGCGCCAACGAAATCAGCACCTGCAGCCTTAGCTTCCTCAGCTTTTGCATCCTTAGCGAATACAAGAACGCGAACAGTTTTACCTGTACCATGTGGCAGAACTACTGCACCACGGATCTGCTGATCTGCATGACGTCCATCGCAGCCTGTGCGGATATGAACTTCGATAGTCTCGTCAAATTTGGCAACAGCAGCTTTTTTAACTAAGCTGATAGCTTCATTAGTATCGTATAATGTTGCGCGGTCAACTGCCTTAGCAGCCTCCACGTATTTCTTTCCTCGTTTCATTTCTATAACCTCCTGTGGTATTTGCGGGGAAAAGCCCTCCCACTTACTATTTGTGATTAATCAACTACTTCAATTCCCATACTTCTTGCAGTACCAGCAATCATGCTTGCTGCTGCTTCGATGGATGCTGCATTTAAGTCTTTCATCTTAAGCTGAGCGATCTCCTCAACCTGAGCTTTTGTAACTTTAGCAACTTTTGTTTTGTTCGGTACGCCGGAACCGGATTTGATGTTTGCAGCTTTCTTAAGAAGAACTGCAGCCGGCGGAGTTTTGGTTATGAAGCTGAAACTTCTATCTGCATAAACAGTGATTACTACAGGAATGATCATACCATCCTGATCTGCTGTTCTCGCATTGAACTCTTTTGTAAACTGAACGATATTTACACCGTGCTGTCCAAGAGCCGGACCTACAGGTGGTGCTGGAGTTGCTTTACCAGCGGGAATCTGTAATTTGATATATCCTGTTACTTTCTTTGCCATTTTCGGCACCTCCTATGTGGTATTGGCGGGGGTATGTCCCTCCCACGATATTGTGTTACCTTTGTCTGTTACATTTTCTGAACTTCTGCGAAACTGATTACAACCGGTGTTTCGCGTCCAAACATCTCTACATTGATCGTTACAAGCTGCTTCTGCGGATTGATGGCAGTCACAACACCTGTAGTCTCTTTCCAGGCTCCGCCTGTTACAACAACGGTATCGCCCTCGACGAAATCAACGCGGACAGTCTCATCTTTGATGCCCAGCGGCTTCATTTCTTCTTCTGTGAGCGGTACAGGCTTGGATCCCGGACCAACAAACCCAGTCACTCCACGGGTATTCCGGACAACATACCAGGTATCGTCGTTCATGACCATGTTGATAAGAACATAGCTTGGGAACATTTTTCTCTGGACCTGCTTGGAAACACCATTACGCATCTCCACAACGTCTTCCAGAGGAACCCGTACTTCCAGAATCTGATCCTCAAGATGTCGGTTTTCAATTGTCTTCTCAATGTTGGCCTTTACCTTGTTCTCATAACCGGAATAGGTATGGACAACGTACCATTTTGCTTCTGACATACAATCACCTTTGTCCTTATTTGATTAAAAGATTAATGCATTCCAGAATGCCTGCATCCATCACACTGATGATCACACCGAGAATTACGGTTATGACAATAACAACAACTGACTGTTTCATCAGTGTATCGCGGTCTGTCCAGACAATTTTGTTGAACTCTGCCTTCAGCCCCTGGAACCAGGATTTCTTCGGCTCCTTAGCCTTGGCGGTCTTGCCTGCAGATTTTTCTTTTTCTTGCATAGCCTAACCTCACAATCTAAAGTGACTATTTTGTTTCCTTGTGCATTGTGTGTCTCTGGCAGAACTTACAATATTTCTTGGTTTCCATTCTCTCAGGATGGTTCTTTTTCTCCTTGGTCATATTGTAGTTACGCTGCTTGCACTCTGTACATGCTAATGTAATCCTAACGCGCACAACTTCCACCTCCAGTGTTTTCATTTGCATGGTCTTAAATCAGCCTTTTCGGTGTATCCGCCACCGTTTTTCGGCATAAAAAAAAGACCTAACTTCCATGTCGCTTGTACAGTTTACCACACAGCGGACATATCCGTCAAGTCTTTTGCATATAATTCTTAAGGATTTTTTGACTAAAAATAAGCTCCAATCCATGCTGGATAGCAGCAAAAGGCAGTAGTGTCACAGAAGCTCTGTAAAGCCCTTGGGCGGCAAAGAAAAATCACTTTCCATGCACACTGAGAAAATATAATTCTCAAATTCCATTGTCCTGAAAAAGCCTGGTCTTTTCGGTGATTTTCCCAGAACAAAGCCCTGATCTTTTCGAATGATCTCGAAAGAATCAAGCGGAAGGCTCATCCCCCTGCCTGTCATTTTCATATAACTTTCCTTTAAGGTCCAAAGTGTAAAAAAAGCTTTGCCCGGGTCAGAAGCAGCTTCTATATATTCCCGCTCTGTCGAATGGAAATAATGCTCCGCAATTTCCAGAGGCGCATTGACATTCCGCTCAATGTCGCATCCCACTTCATCATCCGACACCACTCCCACCACATAGTCTCCGGCATGGGAGATATTAAAATGGAGATGATCCGCCACAGGCTTCCCATTTTCGGAATATTTCAGGCTGCTTTCGGAAAGTCCGTTCCCATTCAGGATCTTCCGGATCATAATTCCTGCGCCCAGACTCCTTTTTCGGTCATCCGGCTGAAGATACCGGATGACCTTCTTTCTTCTCTCTGGTCCAACTTGTTCCAAAAGACTTTCATTCTGCAAGGGATCCTCAAGAGTATTGATATTGATTCTATATAATTTTATCATTTCTTACTATAAAAAGCACCGGGTAGCAACTGTAGATTCCCCAGGCCTGCTCCAGACAGGTTGCTGTTCACTTCGCCATGCACGAATTCAACCTTTATTTCTTCTCAATATTGATCTTCTGGTCAAATCCGGTAAGGCTGAAAACATCGTACACTTCATCAGAAACATTTACAATCCTGAAGCCTTCCTTGCCTGCCATCTTCTTATAAGCGGCGATTACCAGACGAAGTCCGGCAGAAGAGATATATTCCAGGTTTGCAAAGTCAAATACCAGGCTGGTTGTACCAGGATCAAGTGCTGACAGCTCCTTTTCCAGCTGCGGTGCAGTCTGGGTGTCAAGCCATCCTGTGATCTCCATAGTTACCTTGCTGCCCTCTGTCTTACTTACAATTTCCATTACAATTTCCTCCTTTAAGTTGCGTAAATCAATCAAAGAATGCAAGTCTGTCAAGTGCCTCAATAGCGCTTTCCAGATATCTGTCATCTGTAACCGGCCATTTGTAATCCAGTCTGTAAAGAACCTGTGCTGTAAACCGGTTGCTGTAATCCAGGGTATAGATCTCATTTTCATTATGAGCCGTATACGCGATCAGTCCGGAAACAACATCCGAATCATCATTGTTCTTTGCAAATTCTTTTACTGCAGCCTCAAACTCTTCATCACTTACAATGTCAATGTCAAATCCATGGCTCCGCATTGCATAGATCAGATCCGCCATATAGATATGATGGCTGTTGCAGGCGTGGAATACGGTAAATCTCCGGTCTGTCTGCACCAGTTTCAACACTGCAAGTGCAGTAGAATCAATTGGTGAAAATTCTGTAACTTCGTGCATAGCCCCAATTGGGAATTTACCAACTGCCTCATATCCTCTCAGGCTTCGCAGGAATCCGTTTGTAATAAAGTTGATCTGGAATTCACCATCTGAATTTCGGCTCATCAGATTTCCTACACGGATAACCTTTCCGTCAAGCCCACTGGAAACAGCTTCCAGTACAGCTCTCTCTGCAAGGAATTTTGTGCGGATATATTCATTTGTGATGTTCTGTCCAATATACAGATCGTTTTCATTAAAGACTCTGGACATTGGCGGAACACCATCGGAACCTTCTCCGGCAACAGAAACAGTAGAAATCTGGATCAGTCTGCGTCCACTATTTTTACAGAATTCAATCAGATTTTCCACTCCGTGTACATTTATCTTCTCCAGTACATCACCAGCTGCAAAATGCTTTACGCAGGCTGCGCAGTTAATAATGGTGTTAAATTTGTAATCTGCAAATTTCTCCACCTGTTCTTTCGAGGTAATATCGCCATCCACACAGATAATACGCTCTCCAAACAGTTCCTGGCACGGATTATCGAAGTAATACATCAACATATGCATCATTCGTTTCTCCATGGACTCATATTTACCCTTACGTACCAGACAGTAAACCTTACCGTCATAATTATCCAGGTAAGCCTTCAGAACATGAATTCCCAGGAAGCCGGTTGCACCTGTGATCATGATATCACCAATTTCTTCCTTTGTCACCTGGTTTACGTTTTCTTCCACATTTCCGCTGATCACGCTCTGAATCCGGTTATAATTGTAGCTGGAGAATTCGTTCTCACTCTGCGGATTTTCAAATGCCTCACTGTTATCCACGATTGCAGAAAGCTCACGGATGGTCGGATATTTGAAAATGTCTGCATATACAATGGAAATATTCTTGGAAAGGCACATAACAGCAACTTTTGATGCAGTAAGTGAGGAGCCTCCAAGTTCGAAGAAGTTATCCTCAATTCCTACTTTTTCAATGCCAAGTGCTTTTTCAAATATCTCGCAAAGTTTAATCTGGACAGCGGTAACAGGCTCCACATAGGCTGTGCTTGCTGTGGTGGTTACTTCTGGTACCGGAAGCGCCTTTTTGTCTATCTTTCCGCCAGGAGTCACCGGCATTTTCTCAAGATGGACAAAGAAGGATGGCATCATGTAATCCGGAATCAGCGGGTTCAGGAACAGTTTCAGCTCATCTTCCGGAATGATTTCACCAGTATAATAAGCTGTGATATATTTGTTTCCGCCTTTTTCGATCACTATAACAGCAGCATTCTTCACCTTATCGTGCTTCAGAAGAGCTCCTTCGATCTCACCAAGTTCAATACGATATCCTCTTATCTTTACCTGGGAATCGATTCTTCCGATATATTCAATATTTCCGTCACCTTTCATGCGGACCATATCACCGGTTCTGTAAAGACGTTTGTCCTCGTCACATACGGAGAACGGATTTTCCACAAATACGGAAGCCGTCTTCTCAGGAAGATTGTGATATCCTCTTGCAATCTGACGTCCGGCATGGCAAAGCTCACCAGAAGCGCCTACCGGAAGCCGTTTCATATTTTCGTCCACAATGTAGCTGCGGATATTTCGCTGTGACTTACCGATCGGGATGTTGTCGTACTGTTTGTCAACCCAGAACTCTGTGGAGGAAACAGTATTCTCCGTTGGACCGTAGCCATTGATCATCTGGTAAGTTCTATCCCGGTAATATTTGAACTTCTCACCACCCAGGGTGACAAATTTCAGGCTCGGAGCATCGTCAAGAAGCTCTGCAACCAACTCGCCCATCTGAGTTGGGAAGGTAGCTGTGGTAATTTTTTCTTCTTTTATGAATTTTCCAACAGCAACCGCATCTTTTCGTATGCTCTCTGGCAAAATGTACAGTACTGCGCCTGCAGTAAGCGGAGC
This sequence comes from Ruminococcus sp. 1001713B170207_170306_F1, assembly GCF_015668065.1. Classification (NCBI taxonomy): domain Bacteria; kingdom Bacillati; phylum Bacillota; class Clostridia; order Eubacteriales; family Oscillospiraceae; genus Ruminococcus; species Ruminococcus sp. 1001713B170207_170306_F1. The sequence continues at coordinate 47,690 of NZ_JADPEX010000028.1, forward strand.
AAACAGGTCGATCACGGATGCATCGAAGCAGAAGCTTGCAAACTCTGCCACAATATCATCTGGTGTCAGTTTTCTTGTCATAAGGATATACTCGATCAGATTCAGCAGGTTCCGCTGTTCAAGCATAACACCTTTTGGTTTTCCGGTGGAACCGGATGTGTAGATCATATAAGCCAGGTTCTCTGGTTTCGGAGCTGTGAGCTCTACAGAAAGTGCAAAGTCTTTGGATTCTGCTGCCACGTCATCCAGGCTGATCACATTCTGGTCGTAGAAGCCTACCAGACTGCGGTAACGGTCTATTACAAGCAGGTTTTCTGCCTCGGAATCCTTCAGCATGTACTCAATTCTACTCTGCGGATATTCCGGATCCAATGGAACATACGCACCGCCGGCTTTCATAACACCGATATAAGCTACGGCATATTCTTTTGTTCTTCCGCACAGAATACCTGCAACCTTTTCCCTGCCAAAGCCATTTTCCGTAAGCTTCTGAGCAACATAATCTGACATATGGTCCAGTTCTTTATAGGTAAGCTCGCCCATTCCGTCTTTTACCGCCGGTCTGTCCGGATATTTTGCAACAGCTTCCCTGAACAGGTCTACAAAGGTCTTTCCGGCATGGGAAGGATCATCTTCCATTTTGGTTTCTTCCTCAAACATCAGTCTGATGTCTGCCGGCTCGTATTCTCTCAGGATTCCATCTGCCGTTGTTTCCAGGTTATCTGCAAGGTATTTGATGGTTTCCTCGTTGTACATGTCGCCTCTGTACTCAATCTCAAAGACAAACTTATTTCTCTCAATTGAAATACTGATGGAAACAGGTGCCTTTGCCGCATTCAGCTGAACAGGTTCTTCCTGCGCATATTCCCCGCCGATATTATCAAAGGTGAAGTTGTCGCCCTGATAGATCACCATGGCATCTGCCTTGATGTTGAACTCGTGGCTGATCTGGGAGAACGGATAAATATCGTTGTTCATGGAATTAATCAGCTGCTGCTGGACAGCATTCAGGCAATCCGCAGTGCTTCCTGAGAAATCACAGTAAACAGGAAGAGTCTTTACCAGCATACCCACGGTATCGGAAAGTCTGGAATCATTTCTGCCGTGGTAAATAGTGGTAAATACCGCATCCTTCCTGAAATTGTATTTTCCAAGAGTAATACCAAAGGCAGAGATAAAGAATACATTCTCTGTAATTCCATGCTTCTTACAGAATGCCTTCACGTCCTGTACGGAGAACTCACTGGTCTCACGATGATACATCTCTGCGGTTGGAGCTGCTCCGCTCTTGTCTGGATAGAAGTTGATGCTTCCGCCCGCATTTTCAAAAACGGATTTATAGTAGTTCTCTGCATTCTTATAAGCATCACTTGCCAGAGCCTCCCTGTTATCAAGGGCCAGATCATAGGAAGTATACTCTTCCACTTCCAGCTTTTCTCCGCTGTAAGCCCTGTTAATGTCGTTCAGGATAATGCCCAGGGAGGTACCATCTGCAACAATATGATGAATGTCAAGGAACAGATAATTTCCATCACAGGTTCTGTGAATTTCAAAGCGGAAAAGCTGTTCATTAAACAGCATGTACGGACGAACCAGAGTTTCCCGGTTCATTCCATTTATAATCTGCGTCTTATAAGTGAAAGCATCATTACGTTTCTGAAGGACTTCTCCTTCGTCGCTCATAAAGAGACGGGTTTTCAGGTAAGGATGAGCTGCAACGGTGCTGTCAATTGCTTCTGCCAGCTTATCCAGGTCAACCTTTTTGTCAAGCTTCAGAAGATATGGAATGTTGTAAATGGTGGATCCCATATTGGCTGTACACTCGATGAAAATTCCCTCCTGGGTATTGGTGAGAGGATAATTTTCCTGGATTTCCCTCTTGGTTTCTTTTCCGGCAGTCTTCACAAAGCCCTCTAACATCTGAATAGTTGGGTGATCCTTGATGTCAGATGTTTTTATCACAATGTCAAAAGCTTTAGAAATAAGGATATTCAGCTTAATAGCAGTGATAGAGGTCAGTCCTGCCTCGTAAATATTTGTGGTAATGCCGAATTCGGTATAGCCAAGAACCTCAGCAATACAGTCAAACAGCTTCTGCTGGGTCTCATTCTCCGGTTTCACAATCTCTTCCACTTTTCGCTCTGGCAGTGGAAGGGCTTTTTTGTTTACCTTCTGATTCTGGTTCAGCGGAATCTTGTCGATCTGCATGGTAACTGCCGGAACCATGTATGGAGGCTTGGTTTCTTTGATGAAATCATTTAACTTATTTATGTCAACCTGACCGTCAGATACTACATAAGCTGCAATATATTTTCCGCCGCCATTTGGATCGTCAAAAGCCACTACGGTTGCATCCTTTATGCCTTCGTATCTTCTTATGACCTCCTCAACCTCGGAAAGCTCAATTCTAAAGCCTCTGACCTTAACCTGGGAGTCTTTTCTTCCAATGATCTGGATGTTTCCATCCGGAAGATATCTGGCAACATCACCGGAATGATACAGGACTTCATAACCTTCTGCATCGTCATAAATATTCTTCGTATAAACTTCCGAAGTTTTCTCCGGTTTATTCAGATAGCCTCTGGAAACCTGCCATCCGGAGATCATCAGTTCACCGCAGGCACCGTATGGAAGCAGATGACCAAACTTATCGGCTATATAAAGCTTGAAATTATCAAGCGCTTTTCCGATTGGAATATTTGAATAATATTTATCCACTTCAAATACAGTTGTAAAAATTGTGCACTCTGTAGGACCATACGCATTAAAGAATTTATAATCCTTCGGCGGTTCCATAGGAACAAGCTTCTCTCCACCTATGGAAAGATATTGCAGACTCTCGCAGCTCATTTCCATCGCAAACTGTCTTCCCACCTGTGTAGTCATAAAGGAATGGGTAACGCCATTCTCTTCAAAATAACGCTGAAGTGCAATAAAATCAAGACGGATTTCTTCCGGAATAATGTGAAGCTCTGCACCGTTTGCAATTGCACCGTAAATATCCATCATGGAAGCATCAAATCCAAAGGACGCATAAGCTGCTATTTTGGAGCTGTGATCTACCTGGTAATACTTTTTGTACCAGTGGCAGAATGCAGTGATATTTCCATATTCCAGCATACAGCCTTTCGGCACGCCGGTGGAGCCGGAAGTGTACAGTAAAATAAACAGATCATGAAGCTCTGGCTTCTTAAGTTCCACCTCACACTCTTCCAGCAGTGGGATCTCATCTGTAAATAAAACAGGTCCCTGATAGCCGTCTACCAGTGGCAGAAGCTCTCTGTCTGCGATCAAAAGCTTAGCAGCAGAATCCTCCAGCATGTACATCAGACGGTCCTTCGGGTATGTAGGATCAAGAGGCTGGTATGCTGCACCGGCTTTGATCACGCCCATTGGTGCGATGGCCATGTATTCGCAGCGAGGGATCAGAATGGAAACTACATCCTCCCTACCTATTCCCTGGGATGCAATATATTTTCCAAGTCTGTTGCTGAGCTCGTCCAGTTCTTTGTAGGTGTATTTCCGTTCTTTAAATACCACTGCTGTGTGGTCCGGAATGGTCTCTGCCAGTTCATCAAACATGTCAGAAATAGTTTTGCTTCTGTCAAATTCGTTTTCTGTATGATTGAATTCTGCAATCTTATCCACTCCGCGCTGGGAAATCACAGAGATTTCGGAAACAAGTTTTGTCTTCAGAGCAGAACTCATGGCAGCTTCATAGGAATCCAGGATTCCGTCAATAAAGGCCTGGCTGTACATGTCGCTGCGGTATTCTGCAGTGAGCACATAAGTGTGGTTGTACTCTCTTACCTGGATCAGCAGAGGCATTTTTGCCATATCCAGGGAAAGGTCATGGCCTCTGGCAATGGTGTCTCCGATTGGATAATCGTCGCTTAACTCTGCCTGGTATGCAAAAGTAAGATCCGAATTCAGCCCGTATTTTGCACAGATATCGGAAAATGGGAAAATATCGTTTGCCATGGAGGACAGCATCTGCTCGGAAAGCTCTGCCATATACGCCTGTACGGTGGTCTTCGGGTCGAATTTACAATAAACAGGAAGGGTTTTTACCAGCATGCAGACTGTGTTTTCAAGCCTGGAATCGTTTCGTCCATTATAAATAGTAGAAAACAGACTATCCTCTGCATTGGAGTATTTTGCCATAAGGATGCCGAACAGACCTGTAAATAAAATATTCGGGGTAACACCCAGCTTCTCGCAATAGGAAAGAATGGTCTCTTCCTTCAGGCCCATGGTCTTCTCCAGATAACCTTTTTCAGGAGCCTTTCCATTCAGGTCTGGCATAGGAAGGGATTCTGTCTCAATTCCTTCAAAAATACTGTCATAATATTTCTCAGCTTTTTTGTATTTGCCCTCTTTCATCTGCTGCTCTTCGTCAAGGGCCGCATCAAATCCTGTATAGGACTCTTTTTCCAGTTTTTCACCCATATAGGCCTTATTGATATCCTCGAAAATGATATCATAGGAGTTGCCGTCAGCAATAATATGGTGGAAATCAGTAAAGAGGTATTTCTTATCTTCTGTCACATAAATTGCCACACGAAGGAGACGTCCCTTTTCCAGCTTAAACGGACGTACAAGGCTTTCCTTCTGGCTGGCAAATTTCTCATTTGTGGTCTCGATTACTTCCGGCGCAAACGTCTCATTTCCAGGGCGCTGTACCATCTCCCCATTATCGTCAAGATATACCTGTGTGAGCAGGTAGGAATGGGCACTTACCATTCTGGCAATTGCATCGGATAATTTCCGGGTATCCACTGCAGGATCCAGTTCAAAAAGGAAGGGGATATTGTATACGGTACTCTCAGGATTTTTGCTGCATTCTGCAAAAATACCCTTCTGGGAACCGGTAAGAGGATAAACCTCTCTCTTTTCGTAGGTTCTGAGTTTCGGCGCCAGCATGACATATTTTTCCAGCTTCTCCACGGTATTGTTCTCGTGGATATCGCTTGTTTTTACGGTAACACCAAATTCCTCTGAGATCAGGACACAGAGCTTCATTGCACTGATGGAGGAAAGGCCGGCCTTATAAAAACTGGTGTCGATTCCGAAGAAGTCGTTTTCTACTACTTTTGCCACAATGTCAAAAATCTTCTTCTGCATTGGATTTTCCGGCTCTTTCAGGTTTCTGGGCTGCGCCACCGGCTTTGGCAATGCTTTTTTGTCAATTTTGCCATTCTGTGTTAAAGGCATTTTTTCCAGCTGGATGAAAACATCCGGAACCATGTAATGAGCCAGGGATTCTGACGCATAAGCGGTAAGCGCTTCAACATTGATCTGGCGGTCTGCCATAAAGTAGCAGCAAAGATATTTATTATCCACCGGTACTGTAATACTGGTGATGATTCCTTCGAAGCTGTTAACAACCTCCTCGATCTCACCAAGCTCGATTCTGAGACCGCGAAGCTTGATCTGATTGTCAATTCTTCCGAAAAATTCGATCTCGCCATCTGGAGTGATCTTTGCAAGATCGCCTGTTTTATAGGCTCTTTCTCCGTTGAGAGTGATGAAAACTTCTGCTGTTTTCTCCGGCAGATTGATGTAGCCACGACCTACTCCAAGACCTGCAATTACAAGCTCTCCGGTCTCTCCGTCCGGAAGGATCCTGTTCTCTTTGTCAACCACATAAACCTGAACATTGCCGTTTGGCTCTCCGATGGTAATGTTTTTGCTGTCGGTGATCACCTTCATGGTACAGCTGATGGTAGTCTCGGTTGGTCCATAGCCGTTCATAATATAAGCATCCGGGTTTACTGCGTGAATCTTGTCGAAAAGTGCAGGCGGGAATGCTTCTGCTCCTACGTCAAATACCTTGATCTGGGCAGCTGCTTCCTGAAGCTAGGGCAGATCGATCATATTGGAAAGATAGGTAGGAGTTGTGGTCATAATATCCACTTTATTTTTTACAATTAAATCTCCAAGCATAATAGGATTCAGGATCTCTTCATCGCTTGCGATCACTGCAGTCATTCCATTGGTGAGAGGGAGAAATTCCTCCAGTACCGAAACATCAAATGTCATGGCTGCCATGGAAAGGGAAACGCTTCCCCTGCTTACATAGCCATAGGTTTCCGCATTCTTTGGATTGGGATTTACAAAATTGGCAAGATTGATATGCTCGATCATAACACCTTTTGGTTTTCCAGTAGAACCTGAGGTGTAAATACAGTAGCAAAGATCATGTTCCTTAATCTGGGTATCCGGGTTCCCGGCATTTGGGTTTTCCAGCAGTTCTTCAAGCAGAAGCACCGTACAGGAAAGCCTGGAAAACAGCTCCTGGCGCTCCTTCTGGATCTCCTTTGTGGTGATAATAAAGGGAACTCCTGCATCTTCAAAAATGAACTGTACACGGTCATCGGGATAATCCGGGGCTGCGACAGCAAATGCACCACCAGCCTTCAAAATACCCTGACGGACTGCGTAAAAGTCACAACAGCGCTCCAGTACCACACCTACGATTTTTTCACAGCCAACGCCTTTTTCAATAAGAGAATTCGCAATTCTGTTTGCTCTTTCATTCAGCTGTGCGTAGGTAAAGCTTTCCTTGCTGGAAGCTACAGCACATTTGTCAGGATGAAGCCGCACCTGCTCTTCAAACAACTTTGTCACAGACTGAAATTCAAAAACAAAATTGCTCTTTTCGTTAATGTCAGACATTTCCTGCACCTCCTAAAATGATATTATTGTATTATTCATATCAATTGCGCGGATATAATCCATTGATTTTGAAATCTTTTTCACCAGCTCAATTCCATGGATATCAAACTCCTCATGGTCATAGCTGTATTCCAGCGGATTAAAATTCACTCCGTTGTCTCTTATCCTTAACTGGCAAATGTCATCCTCCAGGCAAAGATTGATGTCGATCCAGTTGGAAGTTTTTCCACCAAATTTAATGATATTCACAGTCATTTCTTCTGCACACACGGCAGCAAGATTGGATCTGTTTCCGGATACACCGTTTTCCTTGCAGAACTCCAGGATTTTTCTGTTAACTGCGCCAGCTTCTTCCATGGTGCTCTTAATGGAAAAATCAAGATTGATTCCGGGATTTTGGTCCGGAACAATATAAAAAGTAGAATTTTTGTGTTTGATCTTTCGGAAAATCCAGGCTGCGATCAGGGTTATGATCTCTGTGGCAACAAATGCAGCACCAATTCCATTTGTACCGATTCCATCAATCTGTTTCCAGATAGAAATTCCTATAAATGTTGCAGGAAGAACTGCCACTGCGTTTTCAAGGAAGGTAACAAAGCTTGCAATTGCAGTCTCTTCAATAGATTCATAATAGCTTACGGTAAATTTATTCCAGAGATAAGGCACTACACATAAAGCAAAAATACGCAGTGCATGAACCATCTCCCGTCCCAGCTCTCCGCCGCCTCCGAACATAATGGTGATCTGTTCTGTAAACAGCATGATCAGAACGAATATGACGGCCAGCACGATATAGCTGTATTTCAGCATTTTTTTGCACAGGACACGGATTCCTACATAGTCTTTTTCTCCAAAAAGAATTCCTGCAACATTAGGAATTACACCAATGATTCCGCCTGTAAGCATTTCCACGATCAGCAAAACATTGTCGCAGACCGTAAATACTGCCATTCCGTCTTCCCCGATCTGATTCATAATGATGGTGTTCAGGCCAAGGGCTTTTACAAAATTGGTTGCCATGAAAACAAGCATGGGCACACCTGTAATCACTGCTTCCTTCACGATTCCGAAATCCTTTGCATTCAGCCGCACGAAACTGATATTCCTCTTATCTGAGCGAATATAGAAAAGGAAAACCACCATGGCAAAAAGGAAGCCAAGTACCGTTGATAAGGATGCACCTGTAACTCCAAGTGGTGTAAATCTAAGAAATATGTAATCCAGCACAAGATTTATCACATTGGCTGTGATCAGATAAACAGAAGCAAGCTCCGGATGATTTTCCACCCCAAGGTAATTTACCATCATCAGACCAATTCCGATTACCGGTGCACCTAACATGCTGATGCGGATATAGTCTCTTGTATAAGTTGTCAAAACTCCGTCTCCGGATACCAGAAATCTGGCAATAGGTCCTGCAGCAGGAAATGCAATAAGAGAAAACAGCAGTCCCACCACGAGTGTGACGATGAAAGTGGCTGAAAACAATTTCGAAGCCCCTTCTTTGTCACGTTTACCAAGCATATTTCCTGCAGCTATGGAACCTCCCACACCCAGACAGTAACCGGTAAGCTGAACTATCGTTTCAACCGGAAGACTCATTGTGACTGCGGACATTGCTTCTACACCAATTAAATTACTTACAAAGATAGTGTCCACAATGTTTCCAAGCTGAAGTGCCAGCGACATCATAATACCTGGAACGATATACTTGTTTAATTTCGCATTCAGCAACCTGTTATTTCTGTTTTCCACCATTCCATCCCCTTTCGAAATTTTGGAGTATTTCTAAACAAAATCAGAATACTCCATATTTATATATAATTTAGCAAAAAATGAAATATTTTTCAATAAAGCAACGAAAATAACGTCAAATTAAACAAAAATAGCTTAAAAAAATACCGGTTTCCCGAAGATATCCCTTTAATGGAATTCTTTGGAAACCGGTAGTATCCTTCCTGATATGTAATTATTCAGCAGACTCCAGAACATGTTTAAAAAGGCTTTCTACAAAATGTACGTCACAATTTGCGGAGCCTGCAGATTGCAGGAAATAAATTTTCAGGCAAGCTCCAAAGCCCTGTGGCAGGCTGCTTTATGCCCCTTTTCCACCTCCTGAAGCACAGGAGCTTCCTGCCTGCAGCGGTCTGTTGCATAGGGACAGCGGGTATGGAATTTGCATCCTGACGGTGGATTGTAGGCACTTGGCACGTCACCCTCCAGAATGATACGCTGACGTTTCTTCTTCACATCTGGAAGCGGGATTGCAGAAAGAAGAGCTTTTGTATAGGGGTGCATCGGATTGGAATAAAGCTGGGCTTTTTCTGCAACCTCAACCACACTTCCAAGATACATAACTGCAATCCTGTCACTGATATGGCGGACTACACTCAGGTCATGGGAGATAAACAGGTAGGTCAGATTTTTCTTCTGCTGCATATTTCTCATAAGATTCAGCACCTGCGCGCGGACAGATACGTCCAGTGCGGAAACTGCCTCATCACAGACAACAAATTCCGGATTCAGGATCAGTGCCCTTGCAATTCCGATTCGCTGCCTCTGACCGCCTGAAAACTCGTGAGGAAAACGATTCAGATACTGTTTATCCAGTCCAACCTCCTGAAGGATCTCTTCCACCATTTCCCTGCGTTCTTCCTTAGTCCCCACTTTATACACCTCAAGAGGGGCACTGATCAGATCATAAACGGTCATTCTGGGATTCAGGGAGCTATATGGATCCTGGAAAATAATCTGCAGCTTCCGGCGCATTTCCCACATTTTTTTCTTATCATAGGTAAGGATATCTTCCCCATTGTACATAACCTGGCCCTCTGTTGCCGGGATCAGGCGGAGAATAGTTCTTCCCAGAGTGGATTTTCCGCAGCCGGACTCTCCGACCAGGCCCAGTGTCTCACCCTTTCTCACAGAAAGACTTACATGGTCTACTGCTTTTACTACAGATGGATTACGGTTCAGAAGCCCTTTTTTTGCCGTAAAATATTTGGATAAATCCTTTGTTTCCAATAAGATTCCTGTGTTCTCACTCATTATTTCTCACCCTCGTATCTGAAGCAGCTTACCAGAGAATTTCCAGCATGGTAAACGCCTGGTTTTTCTTTCATGCAGCGGTCTTTTCCGTAAGGACATCGGGGAGCAAATCTGCAGCCTGCAGGCATGGCGTCCGGTGCCGGAACGGTGCCCTCAATGGTATTCAGCAGCTCTACATCCTCATCAAGGCGGGGAATAGAGTTCAAAAGTCCCTGTGTGTAAGGATGCTTCGGTCTTTCAAAAATGTCCTCAATGCTGCCGTATTCTACTGCTTTTCCTGCATAAAGAACAAGCACATCGTCTGCGGTCTCTGCTACTACCCCCATATCATGGGTAATCAGCATAATGGCTGTTCCCATTTTTTCCCTGAGCTCACACATCAGCTCCAGGATCTGTGCCTGGATGGTTACGTCCAGGGCTGTGGTAGGCTCATCTGCAATAAGAAGTCTTGGCTCGCAGGATACTGCCATGGCGATCATCACTCGCTGGCGCATACCGCCAGAAAGCTGATGCGGATATTCCTTCATCCGCTTCTCCGGAGCAGCGATCCCAACTCTTTTCAGAACGTCCACAGCTCTTGTCCAGGCTTCTTTTTTACCGCAGTTCTGGTGGAGCATGATGGGTTCCATCAGCTGGGTTCCAATAGTCAGAGTCGGATTCAGGGCAGTCATTGGATCCTGAAAAATCATGGCAATATCATTTCCACGGATCCTGCACATCTCTTTCTCCGGAAGCCCTATCAGTTCTTTTCCATCCAGTTTGATGCTGCCGCCGGAAATCCGGGCGTTGCTTCCAAGAAGCTGAAGGATAGACATGGATGTGACACTTTTTCCGCATCCGGACTCTCCTACAATTCCGAGGATCCTGCCTTTTTCTACAGAAAAGCTTACACCGTCAACGGCTGTGTTAATGCCTTTTTTTGTCTGAAACTGTACCTGTAAATTCTCTACTGAAAGTAAAGATGCCATAGCTGTACTCCTTTTTCTCTTAATTAACTCACTGTGATTCTTTCACAGCTCCTGAAATCCGCCAGACATGAGAGTCTTTTCTCTCATATTTGGCGGGTTCCAGGATCAAAAGCTTTATCCGCTTTTGTCCTGTTTCCCATTTTTATTACTCTTTATCCCACTCCCAGGAAGACCAGTTCAGACAATTAAAGTCTGCAACGTTCAGGTTCTTCATGCTCTTGTTGTAAGCGGTAAGAAGGTTCTTTGTATATAAGTAACCCATAGCTGCTTTTTCTACAACCTTTTCCTGATACTCATCGAAGTATGGTTTTCTTGCTTCAAAAGTAAGCTCTGCGTTTCCTTTGTCGATCAGGTCAGAAAGCTCTGTATCCTGAAGCTGGCAGAAGTTGCAGGAGCTTTCCGGATAAATCATTTCACGGCTCTCACTTGGGTCAAGAGTTCCGCCGGAACCAATGATTCCAAGATCATGCTCGCCGTCAAGCATACGGCTCATCAGAGTTGCAAAGTCCATCTGCTCAATTTCTACATTTACACCGACATTTGCAAAATCCTGTACGATCAGGGCTGCACATCTCTCGGTAATGCTGCTTCCAGAGGAGATGAAAAATTTCAGTGTCTGTCCAGCCGGGAAGCCTGCTTCTGCAAGCATCTCTTTTGCTTTTTCAGGATCGTACTGAACCTGAACTTTGTCATTGTAGTATGGGCTTACCGGTGCGATCGGGGTCATGATCGGAGTTCCCTCTCCCATAAGAAGACCATTTACCAGTACGTCACGGTTGATTGCCATATTCAGTGCCTGGCGAACTTCCTGAGTAAGATATTCCTTCTGAGTATTGAAGATCAGAGTGGTATAGGAAGTGGTAGGAACAGACTCTGTTACCAGGTTATCCTGGGACTTGGCTGTTTCCCAGTCATCAGTCAGTACAGAACCGAATCCGATCAAATCAAGCTCGCCGTTCATAAGACCGGAAAGAACGTTTGCGGACGGTACTACACGGATGATCAGACGGTCAATATTTGGAGTTCCAAGATAGTAGTTTTCATTCTTTGTGAACTCCATACGCTCACCATTGATCTCACTGTCATAGATGAATGGGCCGGAACCTACCGGATTTGCCCAAAGGTCAGGAGCATTGATCTCTTCTGCTGTTTTTCCTTCAAATATATGTTTCGGGATGATGAAAACAGTGTCGATATCCTGCAGGAATGTATCAGGATACATAGCCTCTTTTAATTTGAAGGTTACTTCATAATCGCTGTCTGCAGTTACTTCGATAGAATCCTCGGAAAGCTCTGCTCCGGAATCATCCACACCGGCAATGTACTCCAGGTGATAACGGCTCTTTGCCTCTACAGACGGATCAGAATACATCTGGTAGCTGAATACAACGTCCTCTGCTGTAACCGGCTCACCATCAGACCATACTGCGTCTTCATGAAGCTTAAAGGTAACTGCGTCACTGGCATCGTTTACAGTCCAGGACTCAGCAAGGCGTCCCTCAATGGAACCGTCTGCGTTTGTCTGTGTCAGGCGGTCATAAATCTGGTCACAGATAAAACGGGTGTAGTTGCTTGTGGTGTTCAGCGGCATCATGGTATCCCATGCCTGGTCCATGGCAGCTGTTACTACTTTTTCCTCTGCCTCAGCAGCAGCCGGAACAGCATAACCTGCTACCATGCTTCCTGCAAGCAGGAGCGCTGCAGCCTTTTTCATGTTGAATTTCATAGGTCTCCTCCTTTTTCTTTTGTCAGGGATGTTTTTTCTCTGACAGGTTTTGTGAAGCAAATCAGTCCGGGAAACTCCCGGAACCAATCTTATGTCAACGGACTGTCCGGCCTTGCATCAAGACCTTCATGATCCTGAGACATTACAGTTTGATTTTCGGATCCAGCGCATCGCGGATGCCGTCGCCCAGAAAATTAATACTTAACACCGTGATCAGAAGTGCAAGTCCCGGCGGAAGCCAGATCCACAGCTTCTGGGAAAGCACAGTAATGGACTGCGCATCGTAGAGCATATTTCCCCAGCTTGCTCCCGGCGGCTGTACACCCATGCCAAGGAAGCTTAACGATGATTCAGAAAGGATGGCACTCGCCATCTGGAATGTGATTGCGATCAGGATCGGGGCAAAAGAGTTTGGAAGAACATACTTTGTCACGATCTTGAAATTGGAGGTACCAATTGCCCTTGCAGATTCTACATATTCTTTCTCGGATACGGAAAGTACATTTGCATAGATCAGTCTGGCAAACTGTGTCCAGCCGAGCACACCAATGACACAGGTTACAGACCAGACAGACGGTCCAAGAACTGCAACCAGTACCAGGATCAGCACAATTGAGGGAAAAGACATAAAAATATCTGCAATTCGCATAATAACTGCTTCCGCCTTTCCTCTGGCATAACCAGCAACCAGGCCAAGAGGAACTCCGATTGCGCAGCTGATCAGTGTGGAAACAAAACCAACCAGTAGAGAGGTTCTTCCGCCATACATCAGACGGGCAAAAACATCACGCCCGATAGCATCAGTTCCAAGGATGTGCGCTCCTCCCGGAGCTGCAGAAAAGGCAGTGTAATCTGAAGTATAAGGATCCAGTTTCAGGATCATGGGAAGAAAAACCACCATCAGGATTTCCACGATCAGGACCACCAGACCTGCCATAGCCATTTTGTGTTCTTTCAGTTTATCAAGTACCTCGGAAAGATAGCTTACATTTTCGTTTTTCTGTTTTTTCATTTCTGTCTTCTATCCTCCCTTATTTATAGCTGATTCTCGGATCCAGAATTCCGTATGCAACATCAGTGAGAATATTCGCAATAAGAACCGCTGCCGCGATCATAACCGTGATTCCCATAATAACCGGGTAGTCTCGTCCGTTGATTGCTGTTACCATAAGAGAACCAATTCCCGGCCATCCGAAAACCTGCTCGGTTACAACTGCGCCGCCTACAATAGAAGGAATGGACATTCCCACAACTGTAACGACCGGTGTAAGGGCATTTTTCAAGGCGTGCTTCATGATCACTTTCCATTTGGTAAGACCTTTGGACTTGGCGGTACGAATGTAGTCGTCCTGCATAACTTCCAGCATACTGCTTCGCATGTGCCTTACCCATCCTCCGATCTGCTGAAAGGAAAGGACCAGACAAGGCAGAATCATGTGCTTCATCAGATCTCCGAATGTATGAGCTCCGCTTGAGCTGTACATTCCTCCTGATGGCAGAATGTTAAACACAATGGCGAACAGATAAATAAATACCAGTCCTACAAAGAAGTTCGGAGTCGCCATCATCAGCATAGACAGACCGCCGGAAAAGTAATCTCTTCCTGAATTCGGCCTGGAGGCAGCAAAGATTCCAAGAGGAATGGATACGATCAATGACAGTACAATGGAGCTTGCTGCCAGAATCGCAGTAGCCGGAAGACGCTCCAGTATCATCGCTGCCACCGGTCTCTGGGTGCTGTAGGAAAATCCCAGATTTCCCGTAAGCAATTGTTTCAGCCAGGTAAAATACTGAATGATCACCGGCTGATCCAGTCCAAGTGCCACTCTCTTACGTTCCAGCTCTGCCGGAGTAATTCCCGGATCTGCCAGAAGTGCATCCAGCGGTGAACCAGGCGCCATATTCAGAATAAAATAGGCCAATATGGTAATTCCGAAAAAAGTGGGAATGGCAATCAGTATTCTTTTTAATATGTATTTCCACTTCATAGTGTTTTCCCTTCATCTCCTTTTCCTAGAACCTGTTTGAAAAAGTATTTCCGCAAGCTCCCGCAAATTGTGGCGCACATCTTGCAGAAAGCCTTTTTCAACCACGCTCTACCATAATCCGGATAATCTCTTTATCCGTTTCGCACATACCTTCCTTCGCCAGCTGTCCCACGTTCCGGATGGTATTTTCCACACCGTGGGTAACGATTCCATCACCGCCGTAGAACTGCTGTCCCTGTATGTACATTTCATAGCCCATGATCCCGGCATCGACTGCTGCTGAAATCTTGGCTGCGCAGGAGGCTTTCGCTCCGTCACAGATGATTCCGGAAACAATTGCCAGGGAATTCACGATTGTATGTGCAATTACTTCATAATCGCCGCCGTAGAGATAAGCAATTCCCGCACCGCTTCCACAGCCTGCACTTACTGCACCGCAATAGGCAGAAAGAGTTCCGATTCCAGTCTTCAGATGAATGGTTACAAGATTGGAAAGCACCAGGGCGCGAAGCATTTTGTCATGGGAAACCTGCAGCTCTCTGGCAAATTCAATGACCGGAATGCTGGCAGTCATGCCCTGGTTGCCGCTTCCGGAGTTGATCACCACAGGAAGCTCGCAGCCATTCATTCGGGCATCGGAACCGGCTGCTGCCTTGGCTCTGGCACGAATCTTAATATTGTCGCCGTAGGTGTGAAGAAGGACTTTTCCGATGTTCGCTCCATAGTTTCCACGAAGTCCCTCCTCAGAAATGGCTGTATTGTAACGGATCTGACGCTCCAGAACCTCCTTTACATCTTCTGTGTCAACAGTATTGGCAAAGTCGATAATGTCTTCTATATTTAATATGGAATGGTCGGTCTTTTTCTCTTCCTTACCTGAACAGACATCTTTCCGGAAAACAGGCTGGCCGTTTTTCTCAATAAGGATGATGTTGGTGTGCGTATCTACAATGCGGACACGGGCCGTTTCAGTACCTTTGGTTACGGTCAGATCGATTTCAAATACATGCCCGGTGGATGCCGGAGTGATCCTAGGTTTCACCTGATCCATGTAGGACTTGATTTCTTCCTTCTGACCGGATGTTACTCTTGCAATTACTTCAAGGAGCGCTTCCGCATCGCCTGCGATCACACCCGCGCACAGAGCAGCTGCAATTCCCCTCATGCCGCCAGTATTGGGAACGATGACGCTTTTTACATTTTTGATAATATTTCCACTTACTTTAATATCCAGCTGTTCCGGCAGATTACCTAAAGTTTTTCTCGCCACTGCGCCTGCATAGGCAATGGCAATGGGTTCGGTACATCCCATTGCAGGAACCAGTTCTTCCTCTAGGATTTTTACGTAAGCCTGGTATTTTTCATCACTTTTGTGCAATGTTTTCTCCTCGCTTTCGCACAACATTATAAATACTTTAGCACACTATCTTCTTAAAATCAATTAATTCCAGAAATTTTATATTTAGAAAAATCCCGAACTATATTTGTGAATTTTGTTTTTGTTAATCACTTCGCGAATATAATCCTGATACAGATTTTTTATTTGGAATCAGATCACAGGATTCTTTTTAGAAATAGTCATATCCGCCATGAATGTCTACAACGCTTCCATTCATGTATCCATTTTTCAGAACTTCGTATGCCATATCTGCCACTTCTGAGATCTCACCAAAGCGGTGAAGCGCAATCTTACGGTTAATGCGTTCATAGCTTTCCGGAGTGCGGTTCTTATGCCAGCTGGTTTCAATAAATCCCGGGGCAATGGCATTGACCCGGATCTGCTTTGGTTCCAGTTCTTTTACCAGAGATTTGGTAAGGAAATGAATGGCGGATTTGGTGACACCATACACCAGGGATGAGGAATAAGCCTGCTGTCCTGCGTAGGAACCGGTGAAAAGAATGCTGCCGCCTTCGCTCATAATGGGGCGAAGTTCTTTCACCAGAAATACCGGGACAGACAGGTTGGTATTCACAATTTTGGTCCATTCGTCGAAGGTGTAATCTTCATATTTCGCATAGGTACTGATTCCTACGTTGTTTATCAGCCAGTCTACATGGCTCGCTTCTTCTTTGACCCGGGATACAAATTTCATCATTTCATCATAGGATGACATATCAGCCTGGAGCAACCGGATTTTTTTCTGATTTTCCTCTGTTTGTGCATGAAGAAATTCCTCCGCCTGCTCTGTGTTATGTCCATAGCTTACATATAAAATATCGTCTAACGCAGAATTTTCCAGAATTTTCTCCGCAATCCCTCTTCCGATTCCAGATGTACCGCCGGTGATTATGGTTACTTTGCTCATGGGGTGTCCTCTTTTCTGTATATTTTATTACTATTTAGTGTGTTGAAAGTTGTTAAAGGCGGACGCATTCGGACAATGGTGATTGCTCACTCGCCGGCGCAACGCTCCAGCGAACTAACTGCTAACTGCGACTAAATCGTTCAGGAGAGCCTTCACGATTAAGTCTCCGTAAGCAGTGGATTTCGCCTACGCTAAAACCGCGCCTGAAATGGCTCGCTAGAGCA